>CALVNK010000085.1 GCA_944349615.1 uncultured Clostridia bacterium | reverse complement strand
ATATACTGATAGACAAGGACAGACTATAGATCCAACACTTGGCAATGATGCTTTCTTGCAAGTGAGTGGCGGAGATGTGGTTAAAATTGATGGACAAACCTATTATAGACCTTATTCTGAAGGGCTATCAAACAAAGGCAATTCATATTGGGATATACTCTCATCTCAGGTTGCCACAATAGAAGTAAGAATAGGCCTTTTGATTGAACTTGAAAATGGCGAGGTAGGGCTATATCAATTAAGTGGTGGATCAGAATATTATCAGGCAACTATGAATGTCACAGAACATACAGAGCAAAATGTTTATTGGAGTGGTATTGAAAGTTTAGATATAATGCTCGACTATTCGGGTGACGGCTCAATCGATTCACAGACTGAAGATTTTAGTCAATATATGTATGTGCCTGAACAAAATATATATAAAGAGCCTAAATATCTATTTGCATACTTTGGTGAAGGTGTAGACACAAGCACTGTTATTTCAATTTTAGGAAATGGCGGATTTAATAGCGAGCGAAGCGGACTTTACAGTGTTGGACTTGAAAAACTTCACCTATATTGCATTGAAAGCACAAGTTTGACAGTTTATAATACAGGACTATTTGATCTATATTTTGCCACAATCATGGTGCAGGACGGCGTTCCAGTTGTTAGTGAAAACGGCCTATATCGCATTGCAAGAATGAGTGAAGCAATTTCTATAGATGTAAAGAAAGAGTTGAGTCAAGACTCTGTGACAGAGGCAACCATGTCAATGGGACAGTTTGTTGTCAATGAAGATGATCAAAGGTACTATATCGATCTTGGCAATAATGGTACATTCTCAATTTCTTTCATTGTAAACAGAGACTCTGTTGAAGTGTTTAGCGAACAACTTGGCTCTATGACACTTACAATCTACAATAGTTATAATCAGGTTATTTCAACGATCACTCAAAGTGTAAGCGAAGGTAATTTTATCCTAGTAAGAAGCGACTTCTCAATAAATCAAGAAGAAGGATATGGCGTTTTCACTTTTGAACTTCAACTTAATCCAACAACTACTATCGATACTCAAAATGATGACTTAGGTGTTATTGTAAATTCATTTACTCTTACCTATAACACTCATAACATTGTTTGGGGTGGCGTAAATGGCTTTAGAGTAAGCGATCTTCTTGAAAATCAAACAGTTATGATCTATGATCCTATTGCTCAGTCAATCACTCTTGAATATGATCCTAGCTATCAAACCTACTTAACAGGCGCCAGTGAAATCACAGTCAATCAAACACTTGACGCTGAAAGTGGCGAAACGGTTCTCAATATCTCTCTAGGTGAAACACCAATAGTGGCACAAGATGGACAAAGCGCATTGACAGCATTATTCAACCTCTTCTTCGGCGAAAACTTTGCAAACATTGTTATCACTGACCAAGTAGGTCGCACAGACACCTTGGCAGGCGAGTGGAGTTTTAGATTGCTTGAAGGAAGCAGTCAAGTTGTAGCAGTACAAGGACAGACTATTCAATTTAGAAATGGCAATGGAAACACTGTTGTAATTGATATTGTTTCACTTGATGAGAATGTAGAAACAGGATCGGCAGATGATGTTATTAAAATGAAATTCAATGTTACTTCAACAGGAATTACTGATGTATTCTTTAACAGCAATTTAGATCCTGATTCAAGTATTAACGAAGGTACAAATCAAGAAGAATCGGAAAGCACGATATCTGTCGCTATGTCAAAATATGGTGCTTCTAATAATACAATAAATCTTGCAAATCAAGTTAGACTTGAAGTTAATGATGTTACGTTTAATAAGATACAATTCTCGCTCTCCAATTCGTATCTTGAAAACTTAGGCTCAGCAATTGTAGACCTATTTGGTACAAACGGAATGCTTACTGTATACAATAATACTCAACCAATTCAAACCGGAACTAAAGCAAGCATTATTAGAAGCAACTTGCAGGGCAAGGTGATTACAAGTATTCGTATAAAGAAAAATTTCTATCAATCTAGATCAGTACAGTTGACTATTTCAGATGAAGCAAATTCAGGCGTAGTAAATATCACTTTAAATATGACAATATTGCCTAATATTGCAATATCTGGTGCAACTACCTATGGCTCTACTACAGATTCATCAAGATTTATCTATGCAACTGCAAAAGAAGGTGATAGTGAAGGCACTCAAATTTCCAATATTGTGACAAATAATAATACAGGCAAACAGTCAAGTTTTGGAAGCCTTTATACAGTAGGTACATATTATATCGTGTCAGATTCTGGACAATATGTCTTAACTCAAGATACAGAAAGTGCAGTTGGAGAAATGGTTGTTGATAAAGAAGGCAATGCGACTAATGCGACTATTAGGTTCTATGACTTCTGGGATACAGAATACAAACAATTTTCAGTGGTATTCAAACCAGATGGCAACAATCAGTATGCAATAAGTTATACTCTTACATTCATCATCTTGCGTGACCTTGATCTAGACGAGTTAGCAACAGGTACTGACACTTTCTACATTTTGAATACAGGTGAAACACCAAAATGGACAGACTTCATTCAATATATGCGTCACGATCGCTCTGCCATAGAAAATGAAGAATTTAGGGGTAAATTTGAAGATTATTTGACAATCAGTGGAGACAAGGTAGAGCTTTCAAATTCATCAGCATTCTTATTTGAATACAATACAACAAGTTATGCAACAAAACTCTCGTTGATGTTTAATGGAAATGAACTCGGTTCAGTAGATGTTTATATTGAATTATATGATAGTGAAGATCAATCTATATATGAATATATTGCATCACAAATACAAATAAGCAAAGAGAATGTCCCATATAATCCTACCACTCAAATAGTTGATGGAGTTGAGTATATCATGCTTGTATATGATAGCACTTCATACACCTTGCTAAGCTCTAGATTGGATAGTAGCTATTTTAACGGTGGTTATACAATGCATATAAGAAATATAGACACTGCAAATACTACATACTATCGCGTTGGAGCAGATGGAAATACATTCACTCTCACAAGTCAAAATCAACTTCTTGGAGGACTAGGCAACGAAAACTCATATCTTGTATTATACTTCAATCAAGAAAACGAAACTGGTAGTTTCAACGCAAAAGCCATCATGTATGTTCCTTTGATCAATTCTGCTATAGGCTACAACTTTGTAAAATATAGTAATAATATTGGAGTAGAAGACAATCGCACGCTAGAAACTGCTCTTACTGATCCAAGCGAACTTTTAAAACAAGGCATCTATAATGAAATTACAGCAGGTCAGGCTACGCAGATAATGAACGATGCCCAATATTATTCAAATTCTACTGACAAAATTGGACTTATTAGGCCTATACGAGATGGTGGATATTCAGTTTCTACAACTATTACATATTATCCAACCGTGACAGATGGCACAAACCTTACAAATGAATCTATAGTTAAGGCTATCGATAGCAACAACGGCTATCTCGACCTTAACCATCTTACAAATGACACTCTATATGAAAACTTCTATTTAGGACTATCATATAATATCAATTATAATGGAAGATATCAAATATTCTATTACTTGCTTAAGATCACTCCTGATATCAATGTTGAAGCGTCAACTTATGCCTATACAAATTACGGCGAAGAGGGCGAAGAACATATAAGAGTAGACCAAAATTCGCGACAGACATTTGATCTTGACAAGATCTATGACGAAACTACTTTGAATGAAGGGTTCTCTCGTTTCAATGTCAGCAAGATGTTGAGTAGTAGTATTACAATTCTTGTAGTTGATGTACGCTCAAGCAGTAAAGTATCGCTTGCTTTTAAAGTTAGCGGAAGTTATACAGAAAATGACGAAACAACATCTTTCACCGATCGAATGGTTATCCTAGACGATATTACAAGCGATTGCGCTATTAATATTGGCAAAACTTCTGACAGTTATTTGTGCTCACAATTATGCGATATATATGATACTACTTCGGTCAATATTAAGAGTGTCGAACTTATCGTTCGCTCTGGCTCATGCTATATCTATGATGGCTCATCATTGACTTTATCATTTACTGATGGTATTTATGAAGACAGTGAAGACAGTGAAGACAGTGAAGACTCAAAGCCTGTCGCAGATTTTATCAGCAAACAAGATTCTGATGGGACGGATACTGTAAATAGAGCAATCTTTGCAAACCTTGTTTCTACAAATGTTATTGAAAGTGTGAAGGTAGGTGGACAAGAGCCATATACATTCCCTAAGCAATGGGCAAAAGATATCACATTCTATAATGTCAATGGCAATGTGATCGAAGGATCAACTTTTGACTATGTGGTCAAGACAAGTGAAAGAATAGAGATAGTAATCAAGCATACCTATGAAAGTGACACTTCACTCGAACAAAAATATAAGCGCTCAATCTATGGTGCAGAGCAGTATTATACTATTGTTTTAAATGATGAAAGCAATAGTAGTTACAATGCAAGATTTACAACAAATGAAGGCAAAGTTCAAAGCGTTTATAATGGTGTCTATACATGGGAACTTGAAAATGCAGACACTGCAGATAATCCAAGAGAGCAGACTCTCACAGTACAACTTGTATCCAATTCAACCGCTGGACAAGAAACGACAACAGGTACGGTTGTTCCAGATCTTCTTCAAATCAAACTCGTAGATGGAAATGAAGACGTTGATTTTGAAAGTTGTGCTTACAACACTCATTCTTATATTAATGATAAGGGACTTTCTCCATATCAATTCAAACTTACACTTAAAAACTATATTTCCAAGGATACAACAATAAAATTCTCTGTCTATACGCAGTATGGCTATCTTGCAACCTTGCGCATTAATATCAAAGCAAATGCAAGCTATGCTCGTAAAAAGACGGTAGGCGACAACCCTGTCGAAGTCGCAAGCAATCTTGTTGGCGGACAAGATATCAATTTCAGTGAAGTTTATGATATAGAATTAAATAATACTGCAGCCACAGACTACGATGTTACAGCAGTAATGCGAAGCGCTAATAATAGTGATCATAAATTTGTCAAGATTGATGACAACAATCAATTTGTCGTTGCGGATATCGTATCTGACAAGACGGTGACCTTTGATTTCACGATCACTTTTAATGATGGCAACACCTTTACATTCACTGATACCTTGACCTTTAAGAGAAATATTTCAGTACAAGCAATCACAGGTGCATCCTCACTTGCAGGGCAAGACTATGATCTTATCGCTAATGATAATGATCCGAAAAAAGATTACTTATATATCAATGCTTTAAATAAAGAAATAGATGATGATCCTGAAGATACTACATATAGAACTGATCTTACTTATTCTGCATCTTCTACAAGTTCAGCCGTTGATACAAGCATGGGAATATTTGATGAAGATTCTACAAGCACTTCAGTCACAATCAAGGATATCTCATCAGAAATGCAATCGGTATCAATCAATATTACTATGCGCTTTGAATTTAGTGCATCAGATGAAACAAGTAAGCCTAGCGAATTTATTACCTTTACATATACATTCAATGTATATAAGGCAGTCACTGTTGACACCAACTACCCAGTGCCAGACGGCAAGACCGAACTTGAAATTGAATACTTTGAAAATGGCTCGGTAATCAACAATGCTCTTTCTGATTTCATCCTTTCAAATCCTATATATAATGAAAATACAACAAGATTTACAGCATACCAAAACAAATTGAATGATGGAAAAACTGAAATTGACCGCCAGATTACTAATACCGATACCACAACACCTTTGACTTCAAATACAATAAGGGTGGTTATTCAAGAAATTCAAAATGCAACTATTTGGCCATACACTAGGCCTAAAACTGAAACAACTGCAAGCACAACTACAACAAGCCCAGACAGCACAAACAATGGTATAGGAGATACACAATACTATGCATCAAATGCAATAGAAGAAGAAGATTTAGATCAAGGTCTATACTTAAGACGCGGTACTTACAGTCAGACTAATGACACAGATGGCGATAAGACCGATCAAAATGACTATGTGACAAGTGGAGAACGCTCTGTAATCATATTTGAGATTACATATAGAGAGGCAACTACTACTTATACTATAGAACTTCTTGACAGCGTCTTCACAATTCCTGCAATCTATACAAAGTATGCAACAAGTGGCGTTATAGAAGATGAAGATGAAGATGATACAGATTCAACTGGCACTCAAGAAACAACAACATCAACTGTCACTCAAGAAACAACAACATCAACTGTCACTCACGAAACAATCTATGTCGATAAGACAAATACAAATAACATTTTCTCGGGTGATAGAATGTTCCAGGTTCAGATTTCAAATAATCTATTAACCGATGATACCTATTATATTGTATTTAAAGGTATGAGACAATCAGGTAATGACGAATCAGAGGTTGGTGGCGGAAGTGAGACCAATACCTTAACCGAGGGGGATACCGAAACCGATGGTGGCTCAGGAACAGATGTAAACAGTGAAAGGTATTATGCTTCTTACCCACAATACATCAGTCTTCAAGACCAGGGATCAAGACAATATCTTGATTTAGGCTATTCAATGCATGGTCTTGAATATGTTGGTACTTTCAAAGCATCTGCCATTGAAAACGCAGGCATAGGATTTGGTGAAAATGGATTAATGCAAAAGACAGCAAGAACTACAAATGAATCAGGTACAGTAACAACCAGCACAGTAAATATAACAGAAGATGATCTTGAATCAATTACAAATGTCGATGAAAACAATGCACTCTTTACTACAAAACAACTTGTAAGCAGAATACAACTCTACTATGGTGGCAATAAAGTTGATTATGACTATTTTAGTGAAAATATTACAGTCTATGATGTAAGCGCAAAGAAATTAACTAATGACGGAACAACTGTTGACAAAGATCCAATCAACAAAATCCAATCTCTCACTCCGATTAAAGATGATGAAATTTCAGTTAAAAATGGAGTAAGTCAAGTTGTAATAACAACTGATACCGAAAGCCTTAATTATCAAACTAAATCAGATACTGGTTATACAAAGTCATTGTCAACAACATATTACTTTATGCCGAAAATTGATATTGAAGTTGAAGAGGCATTTACTGTCAACAACTATACAGAGGTTACTGTCAATAGAACATACCCAAGTATTGTACAACAACTTGGTATAAAACATCCAACCAATGACAGCTATGTTTCAGCATCTGACTTTGGCGAGGGCAAAGCAAATATTCAATTTAAAATTATCTATTATAGAATGGGTGATAATAATACGAGCAAAGAGAATGTTCCTGAAACATCAGTACGAACTGCTCTCAATACATTTATTACATTGAATGGAATAACAGAGTTCAAACATTATGCAACACCTGACGAAAATAATCCAGACCAAGGTACAAACGAATATATTGCTTACTCTCCAATGAGAAATGCGTCAGGTGCAATCTATGACGCAAGCGTAATGCCTCTCGGCGCTCAAGTAAACGGCGACTTTGTATTAAGCAAGATCACTTATAGTTCAACTGGTGGCTATAGCGAAACATTCTATGTAGTATATAAAGTTATGCCAGACTATATAGTTTCATTCAGTGGCTCAACCGAGAATTATACTATATCAACTGACCAAACTGGAAACAGTGTAATATCAAATGTCAATAAGCCATTTAGTGTATATTCAGTGACTTCAGATGGAAAATATTCACCATTTATATTGACATCAACTGATAGCACTGAAGGAGAATTATCAATCAAACATAGATATGGAAATAATACAAGCACTGAATATTCTACATCCAACTTTGATATAACTCTTACTCTTGACCAACCAGTCTCAGGCAGGATGATTAATGATAGAGAAAATTTTGCTCAAAAGTTTGCGTATAGTGGCAATTCAAATTTGGAGAATTGGCAAGCAAAAGATAGTGATGACAATGAAGAAACCGTCAGCGCCCAAATAAGCTATTATACTTATAATAGTAAAACTAATGCAATCAAATTTGGTGCTGTCGAAGAGGTTATCTTCGGCAATCAGTATTATATGATTGAGGGCGAGGATGTCTACGGATATAAATATCAATTCTATTTCTGTCTAACATCTCAATACACTCAACCATCCATTGCAAGCACAGGGCAAAATCCTGTTTTGAAAGAACTTGACTATTTTGATATTGGTTCTATTTACACTATGCTAAATATCGAATATAATGCAGGCAGTGGTGAAAGTAATCCTGGCAGTTATGCAATCAATACTAATGATGTTTCTCCTGTAAGCTCGGCAGAAGTGCCACTTATCAATATTGCAAATGTAGGCACATATTTCTTCGATAGAGATTATACTGAAAGTACAATTGATGGGAATGGACCAACTAATAATCAATATTTGCAAGCTAACGGTTCTGATGGATATAAACCTATTACAGGTGATAATCCAAGAACAGAAGAAACAGAAACAGAAGAAGACGGCTATGATGAAACAAGTATGTGGCAAACTGAGCCTAGAAAATATTTCAATTCACCAAATTTCAAATATGTGACTGTGGATAGTGCGACCTTCTATTCAATCAATGAAGAAGATAACACTGCAGGTAAAGAACGAGGCGAAGCAAATATGCCAGAAGCCACATCTTATACATTAGCAGAAAAGAGGGACGGTACATGGTATAGTAGCACTGTTTTAAATAATTATTCTCTTGGTGGCAAGAACTATCAAATAACAGTCAATACTAATCCACTTTCTTTAACGATCACTGACACAACTGCTTCAATAATACAAGAAACTGCAAACAAAATAGTAGAAGACCTTAAATCAAAACTTCAAGGTGGCGTCACTGTGTCGACACCGACAGTTGCTTCAAGTACCGATTCAATAACATTAAATCTTACTACAGAAGCGACAAAAGTACAAATTACAAGCGGATCTAATGAATATAATCTTGCGACAACTACAACTCAAAATGCCTTCTTCAATGGCTTGGAAGATAAGATTCGTGAACCTTTCGTCTCAGGTACTGTAAATAATGAATTTGGATACGAAGTACAACAAGCAATTCAAGTACCTTCTTTTGCTGGCGAAGTATACGCAAATTCTACAGAAACTGATATGATATTAGTGATTAGACTTAAATATAAGAAAGGTGATACTGTAGAATATACCGATCTTCAAACTACAGTAACTGTTGTACGAGAAGTTCAAATCGTTGAATTAGATAAAGTAGTTGCAGATGGTGAAGACATTGATTTAAAGAGTGTATTTGCTGTGGCAGATGGACAAGGTACTGATTTAAGAAATGATACAACTTATTTAAATGATACGCTTGAACTATTGATCAAAGCGCAATCTACAGCAAGATTTAATATATCATTGACAAGAGGAGACGCGTCAAATCCAGTTGTTGCAGATGTCAGTGTATCAAGATCGAACTATGATTCCTATGATAAGACGACATATCTTTCAATCTCATCGCTTCTAAATACAAGTGTTCAATCAGGTGACACAATCACAATCTCAAATGCCAACGGCAATGCGACATTCTATTATATTACAAATAGCGATGCAACAGGCAAATTGAATGGTGGTAACGCTTTGACAAGTGAAGGCAATATCACATTCAACATTCAAGCCATCGAAACTGACTATATCTATGTAGAAAATGCACAACGCCTGTCGGGATCAAACAGTTATTATACCGTAGATAAATACTACATTGCTCAAGTTGATAAGGATGCAAACTCACAAACCGATAACTCTTTAAATTATCGAGTAAGCCATAGATACTATGTAACAGGCAGATATTATAGTATGAGTGGTGCAACAACCGACCAAATTATCAGAAGATTACAAAAGAGTGGAACAGATAGCGGTAAGATTTACACTGACTTAAGTTCTTGGACTCCAGCAACAGAACCACCACTAGAAAATTATTCACCTGTTTTAACACTACGTGGCGCAGATGTAGATAATACAACTGTAAGCAATGGTAGCGTAAAAGGTTTTGATAAAGACTATATCTGGTTTATGATTGATCCACTTGGCG
>CALVNK010000084.1 GCA_944349615.1 uncultured Clostridia bacterium | reverse complement strand
TTTTTAAAGATTTGAATTTGTCTTATGAAAATGGACAGCGTCTTGCTATAGTCGGTGATAATGGAAGCGGAAAAAGCACACTTTTAAATATAATTTTAGGAATAGATAGAGATTATGATGGAAATGTAAAACTGAAAAACAATATTAAAATATCTTATCTTGGTCAAAATAGTCGAGAAATCAAAGGTAATTTAAAAAGTTATGCACAAACTTATGATATTGAACTAAGTCTTTTATGTAGTTTAATTCGCAAACTTGAATTTGAAAAAGTTGATATAGAAATGGATGTAGAAAACTTAAGCGAAGGCGAAAAGAAAAAGATTATGCTTGCAAGAAGCTTGGCTGAAAAAGCACATCTCTATATTTGGGACGAACCTTTTAATTATATTGATATACCATCTAGACTGCAGATTGAAAAATTGATTTTGCAGTTTAAACCAAATTTGATTTTCGTGGAACATGATAAAAATTTAATTGACAAAATAGCAACAAATATTTTAAAATTATAAATATATGTAAGGGGAGTTAATATGTATAATATCGCGATTGATGGGCCAGTGGGAAGCGGGAAAAGTACTTTGGCAAAAATGCTTGCGACAAGACTCGGATTCCGTTTTTTAGATACCGGTGCTCTTTATAGAGGTGTCGCTTGTTATATTAAATATAAAAATATTGATAAAATCGATGAGCAGTCAATAAATAAAATTGTCAACGAACTAACTATAAAAATTAAATTTATAAATAATATTCAGCATGTTATTATTAATAATTTAGATTTTACAGCTCAATTGCGTGAAGAAGATATTTCCATGCTTTCATCACAAATTTCTAACTACAAATCGGTTAGAGATAAAGTTTTGTTATTACAACGTGAATTTGCAAAAGAGAATAATTGTATTCTTGAGGGTCGAGATATTGGCACAGTCATTCTTCCCAACGCTGATGTTAAATTTTATTTAATTGCAGATGAAAAAATCAGAGCTACACGAAGATATCTGCAATCTGTTAGCTCTGAAAATATTTCATATGAGGAGATTTTTAACGATCTCAAAAAAAGGGATTTTGATAATATGCATAGAGAAATTGCTCCTCTAAAGCCTGCAAAAGATAGTATAATAATCGATAATACAAATATGACAATCGAAGAATGTGCAAATTTGTGTATGAAATATATTAATAAAAACAAACCGTTTAAAGATTAATATAGATTACTATTTTATGGATTTTTATATAAGTCATTTTCAGTTTATCATAAAAAGTTTATTGTTTTATTCAAGTTGAAGGTTGTCATTAAATATCCGCTGATTTAATTTTAAATGCTCTGTAAGCGAGCAATTAGCTAAGTCAACATTATACACTATCAAATTATTGTCTTTATCTAAGGTGAAAAAATTTGATTCTGTTAAAATACCATATTTAGTTGTAAGGCTTTGATATAGTGATTCATTATTTAACGATTGTAAAATCACAATATTTTTGTCTAAATCAAATTTATATTCAATGTGAGGAAAGTACCAACTAGAAATATTAAATTCATCAATATTTACTTCTTTTAATTGATATTTTTTTGCAATATTTTCCATCTTATTATTGAGACTTTTAATATAAGTCGGAAACAATTCATCCTTATTGAGATTTGAATACTTCTCATTTATTTTCAAGCTTTCGTTATAAGATTTACTATTTGTTATATCTCCACATGGTAATGCGTAAAAATGATCATCCTGTGAAATATCACATTTATAAAAAGATCCATTTACAGAAAATAGGACAAATGGGATATAATCTTCAATATATAAGCATAAATTTTCAGGAGTATTGTAGATATCGTAAGTTTTTTCAATAAACATGTTTATAATATTGTTATTTTCAAAGGAAAAAAGTGAAAAATATTGATATTTAAGTAAATTATCTTCAATTTTTGTATTTTCATTGACAAAACCGTTCATGTAAGTTTTATTATTTACAATATATGTATCTTTGTTAAAAACAAACGATATATCTTTCTCTTCTACTTGAAATCTATCTTTTATAAATTCTATAATTTTAGTTTTATTAGTGTCGGCCCTTTCAATTTTCTCTTTTAGCCAGTCCTGTGAAAGTTCATAATTGTTTATAAATTCCACCATCTTTTTTTGATTTTCTTCTGTTGATAAATCAGCATATAATGCTACTAACATAGCAATGTCGTTTTTTCGTAACCTTATTGCAGTATCCAGAATTGATTGAACTTTTATTCTTTCATCTAATTTATAGGCATCAGCTAATCCTAAATGATGCAATATTTCATGCATAAAAACATCTTCCATATTAAAATTTTCTTTGTGATAATTTAGTTGAATAACACCATAAAGAGGTGATAGTCCGTTTAAAGATATGCATTTTAATATAGAAAACCATCTGCCCCTTTTTGTTTCATTTAAAGTTGATCCTAAAACATTTACGTTAACAGGATTTATGATGTCAACAATATTAGGATTAAAATCAATTATAAATTTATAATTAGGATTAATAACTTCAAATATTGAATTTAATTCACTAATTACATTTAGCATTTGTTCTTTTTCTTCATTTGATAAATCATCTATAAGAATGTTAAATTTTGTATTTTCTGAAATTAATGGAGCATTTAATCTAGTTTGAGCAATATTACTTAAAGAAATATAACTATCATCATAACCATATTTTTCTATAAAAGTATTTCTTATGTTTGAATTATTGAGTTTGGGTATAAAAGAAGAATATATCATGCTTCCGAGTAATGCAGTGATTGTAATTCCAACAAAAGTCTTACCTATCTTTTTTAAACAATTTTTAATATTTGAGATAAAATAATGTTTTTTGCTTTTAAGAATATCTTGTTTCATATGAACATTATAGCACATTTTATGCCATATGTCAAACAAGTTATTACAACGGGGTAGGGTGTTGCGTAGATAAAGAGAAAAAAGGAAGAAAAAAAGAGAAAAAAGTTTAAAAAAGTGTTGACAATGGGATGAGGAATGTGGTAATATATAAACGCTAACTTGAGAAGAAGGTTAG
>CALVNK010000083.1 GCA_944349615.1 uncultured Clostridia bacterium | reverse complement strand
GTTAGCGATATTCTTTATATGGTGATCTCGACACCAGCCTATCTATATAAGACCTTAGCAAGCGCGTTATTTTTAATCTTAGGCATTGTAAACTTTTTTCTTATGTATAAAAAATTTCACTCGCTCAAAATAAAACTATATGCACTATTTATCATGATTGCACTTGTATTTTGCTTTTTAGGAGATGTGCTTTTAATAGATTTCTTTATAATTGGTGCTGTTTTCTTTGCTATCGGTCACATTTTCTATATAATAGCCTTCTCATTCCTAACAAAACTCAATATATTTGACTTAATTTGTTATCTTTTACTTTTTGCAGTTTGTCTATGTATAATTCTGCTAATTCCTATCTTTGACTTTAATGATATGCTTGCTGTTGTAATAGTATATGCAGGTGTAATATCGCTAATGCTTGCAAAGAGTTTTATCAATTTCCTACTCAATCATATTTACTCAAATCACATACTTTTTATGATCTTCTTCGGTGCACTTCTTTTTTTCCTTTCAGATCTAATGCTTATGCTTAATATGTTTACATCTATTTCTTCGGCTTTTGGTTATGCTTGCCTTTCACTTTACTATCCAGCAGAATTCATCCTTGCATTCTCAATCGTATTTATAAACTACACTCAAATCTCTCCTGTGAAAAAATTAAGCCCGCTAAAAATCTTCTATTGTAGGTCTTATCAATTTATCTTTAAATTGCTTTTGCCTATTCTTCCGTATAGAGAGCCAAAACTTTTACTAGACTATAAAGCATTATGTCAAATGTTAAAAGAAAAAAATATAAATAAGGCGATACTTGTGACAAGCGAAGATATAGTAAGTCTTCATCTGCCAGACCAACTTTTGCGTGAATGTAAAGAAAATGATATTGAACTTGCAATCTTTGACAAAGTGCTTCCAGATCCTACTATTAAATTGGTTGAAAAGGCAAGAGAGTTTTATATTGAAAATGACTGTCAGGCAATTATCGCTTTTGGTGGCGGATCGGTGATGGATTGTGCAAAAGCGCTTGGCGCGAGAATTGTGAAGCCAAAGAAAAGCCTTTTGAAGATGAAAGGACTTTTAAAGGTTATGAAAAAGTTGCCAACCTTTGTAGCACTACCAACAACAGCAGGCACAGGAAGTGAAACCACGCTTGCCTGCGTGATTACAGACTCTGATAACAATTACAAATTTACTATAAATGATTTTTCGCTTATTCCACATTATGCCATTCTTGACTATAAAACAACTTTAGGCTTACCAAAAGGACTTACTGCCAGCACAGGTATGGATGCACTTACTCACGCGATTGAAGCCTATATAGGCAGAAGTAGAACAAAATATACAAAGCATAACAGCGAAGAAGCAGTTAAACTTATTGTCGAAAATCTTTATCTATGTTATCAAGATGGACAAAATGAAAAGGCAAGAGAAAATATGCTAAGAGCCTCATTCATGGCAGGCAATGCATTCACTCGTTCCTATGTAGGATATGTACACGCGATTGCTCATTCTCTTGGCGGACAATATCATGTTCCGCATGGACTTGCAAACGCAAAGATATTGCCTGCCAGATTCAGAAGGACAAGCCAGCCGCCAATCTGCCGGTAATGCTGAAGATAACGCCTGATCTCGCGAAAGGGAAGTAAATTATACTGGTATTCTCCTCCCATAAAATTTCTTCCCCACTCTTCAGAAAAAAACATAAAGTAGATCAGCAGCAGGATATAAAAGCCGAAGAAAATACGGCTCAAGAGCCGGACACGCTTTTTTGTCGCTTCTCTCACTGATAACTCCTCAATTTTCTAAAACATCAGATCTGTCTTCCCCTTCAGCAGGCGGGCCCCGTTCACAATCATCATCACACCGGCCGTGATACCGGTGACTAATACCACAATTCCCAGCACAATATCCCCTGCTCCTATGCCTCCCATCAGCTTATAGGTCTTTTCACTGTCCATATGATTCCCTCCTATTTCGCTCCATACTGTTTATAATATGCATCGATGGACGCCTTTAATACATCGTCGATAACGATTCTTCCTTTACACGGATGATTATAAAGGCACTCTACTACTTCTGCCATAGTTACGATGGCGCTGGTCTCAAATCCATAAAGATCTTTGACTTCTTCCAGGGCGCATTTGCTGCCTCCTTTGCCCACTTCCATACGGTCCAGAGACACCATAAGTCCTACAATCGTTACATCCGCCGCTCCCCTCACTTTCGGGACCGTCTCCTCCATGGATTTGCCGGATGTAGTCACGTCTTCAATCATGATCACACGATCCCCGTCTTTCAGCGGGCTGCCCAGAAAACTCCCTTTATCTGCGCCATGGTCTTTCTCTTCCTTGCGGTCGGAACAATAGCGGATCTCTTTTCCATACAGTTCGCTGTACGCAATAGCCGTTACCACCGCCAGCGGAATCCCTTTGTATGCCGGTCCGAACAGTACGTCGAAATCATCCCCGTAACGGGCATGGATCGCCTTTGCATAATACTGACCCAGCTTATGCAGCTGAGAACCTGTCACATAAGCTCCTGCATTCATGAAAAACGGCGATTTTCTGCCGCTTTTTAATGTGAAATCCCCAAACTTCAACACGTCGGATTCCACCATAAATTCGATAAATTCCTGCTTGTACTGTTCCATATCTGTAATCCTCCATATCTGCCGGCTGTTGC
>CALVNK010000082.1 GCA_944349615.1 uncultured Clostridia bacterium | reverse complement strand
AAACTCCTGGCTTTGGGCATTTTTCGAGCCTTGCCTCGCTTGTTTCTCTGCAGTCTGTTATTTTGTCGACACACTGAGGTCAACAATCTTGACCTTTTATTGTAAATAGCACTATATTTTTTAGAAATAGAGATCTTCTGGCAGGTGGATATCGCAATAGCCTTGTTTTGCTTGGCAAAGAGGACAAGTTTCCCATGCGGTCTTATCAAAACTTACATATCCGCACGCAGGACATATCCATGCAACAGCCTTTGCTTTTTTATAGAGTTTTTTATCTTTCATTTGGTTATAAAGTTCTTGGAATACTTTTGAATGTCGCACCTCAACATCTCTAATCATGTTAAAGAGATTTGCTATATCGTCAAACCCTTCAACGCGCGCAGTATTCTCAAACTCTTCGTATGCTTTTGCCTCGTCCATTTCATCTTGAGAAAGCAGTTTCAAGTTGTTAAGCAAATCCCATTTCTCCTTGAAAGGAAAGCCTGCACAGACGTCGATATTGTCAATCTGTTTTAGTTCTGCATCTTGCAATTTCATATATAGCATACGTGCATGATTAAATTCTTGATATGCGATTTTATCGATAAGTTGTGCAATTGCCTCATAGCCATTATATCTAAAGCCATATTCGCAAAATTCATATCGCGATCTTGCCCCGCATTCTGCCATATAGGCTCTTGCAAGATTAGAATAAGTTTTACTTTCTATTAATTTCATTTTTCACCCCCGATTTAGTTTACTATCTTATTATTTACAACCAAAGAACAATTATACATGGGGCTTTAATAAAGGTTGCGTTAAAAAGTCTTAAAATTTGCATAATTAATATTGGAATTTTGGTCAAAATGTTTTATAATATCAATGTTTAAATAAAAAAGGATACAACATGGAAGAATTTGACGCGATAGTAATAGGTGCAGGACACGCAGGCTGTGAAGCGGGACTTGCACTTGCAAGAATGGGAAACAGGACACTGCTTTTGACAATAAGTCTTGATGCAGTGGCTTTTCTTGCATGCAATCCTTCCATTGGCGGAACGGCAAAAGGGCAACTTGTTTGCGAGATTGATGCTCTTGGCGGACAAATGGGTATTAACGCTGATAAGACCATGCTTCAAATAAGGATGCTCAATCGTGGCAAAGGGCCTGCTGTGCAAAGTCTAAGAGCGCAGTCTGATAAAATTGAATATCATAACGAAATGAAAAGGACGCTTGAAAATACCGAAAACCTATTTCTAAAACAGGGAGAAGCGACCAAAATAACACTTGACGGAGATTACAAGATTGTCGAGACAGCGGTCGGGCTTTGCTATAAAGCCAAAGCACTCGTCTTTGCAACTGGAGTATATCTAAAAAGCAGAATAATAATTGGAGATTACACAAAAGAATGCGGACCAAATGGTTTTAGCAATGCCATGCTTCTTTCAGACAGTTTAAAGGGGCTTGGAATAAAACTGTTGCGATTTAAGACAGGCACGCCTGCAAGGATCAATTCAAGAAGTATAGATTTTTCTTCACTAGAAGTCCAAAATGGCGAAGATAATATTCAAACATTCTCATTTTTAACTAAGAAAAAACCTAAAAATAAAGCGGTTTGCTACCTTACCTACACAAATGAAAAGACGCACCAGATTATACAGGATAACCTTGACAAAGCACCTGTGTTCTCAGGGCTGATCAAAGGAGTAGGACCGAGATATTGTCCGTCAATCGAAACCAAGATTGTAAGATTTGCAGACAAAGACCGCCACCAACTTTTCTTAGAGCCAGAATCGGCAAAGACAAATGAAGTCTACATTCAGGGTTTTTCAACTTCAATGCCTGCACGCGTGCAAGCGGACATGATCCACTCAATCAAGGGACTTGAAAAAGCCGAAATCATGCGTGACAGTTATGCAATTGAATATGACTGTATAGACCCATTGCAACTAAAGCCAACGCTTGAACTCAAAAGCATACGCGGAATATTCTTTGCAGGGCAAATCAACGGAACAAGTGGATATGAAGAGGCGGCGGCGCAAGGTATCGTTGCAGGAATAAATGCAAGCCTTTACTTAAAGGGCAAAGAGCAAATTGTACTCAAACGAAGTGACGGATACATCGGTGTTCTTATAGATGATATTGTCACAAAGGGTACGCTTGAGCCATATCGAATGATGACAAGTAGGGCAGAGTACAGACTTTATCTTAGGCAGGACAATGCCGATCTCCGCCTTACACCTATTGGACGACAAGTTGGGCTTGTCGATGATAAAAGGTGGAAGATCTTTTTGAAAAAGAAAAAGGATCTTGAAAAGATCTTTGAAGTTTTAAAGCAAAAATATAAGGTTGAAAAGGTGGCACAGCTGTTTATAGAAAATGGTGAAAATTTGCCAAAAGAGAGCATTACCATTAAAGAGATGTTAAAGCGAAATGGTATTGACGCCTTTAAAATTAATGAAAAACTTAGTTGCTATAAAGGGTTTTCTTTCGAGGTTATTAGCGAAATGAATATCTCTATCAAATAGGAAGGCTATCATAAACA
>CALVNK010000081.1 GCA_944349615.1 uncultured Clostridia bacterium | reverse complement strand
GTGGAAAATATAATATAGATGTCCAAGATGACAAGGGCTACACTCCACTTATGTATGCAATTATGGATCATAATTTTAATATTGTAGAGTTTTTAGTAGATCATGGCGCGGACATCAATCTTTGCAACTTTAAAGGACAATCTCCGCTCAAGATTGCCTATAAATATGATGACGAAAAAATCGCATCCTATCTGTTAGAAAAAGGAGCAATTGCCAAACTCAAAGAAAACGAAATCATTGATTCTGTTGCTAGACAATCAAAATAGAATAGAATATAAGTCAAAAACTGCAAAAGGGTTAAATTATGGAAGAAAAGGAAACACAGAAAAAAATATATGATCTTATTACATTTGCTAATTTACAGGAAATAAAGCCTTGGATAGATAGTTGTCAAAGTCTGGCTTTTGTAAGCGATAATGGCAACACTTTTCTTCACTGCGCTATTCAGTATACTAAATTAGAGACTTTTAAATATTTACTTGAAAAAGGAGCGCCGATAGACCTTAAGAATTATAATGAGAATACTCCTCTTTTGTGTGCTATAGCTGAAAATAAACCAAATTTTGTTAAAGTCCTTTTAGAACATGGCGCCAGTGTCGAGATCGCTGATAAAAGAGGATATACACCTTTGCTGAAAGCTATAAGCGAAAATAGTGTAGAGAATGTAGAAATGCTACTAAATCATGGTGCAAATGTAAACGCCAAAAATTTTGATGGTGAATATGCACTGCATCTTGCGTGCAGAAAAGGCAATTTAAGGATTGTCGAACTTTTGCTTAAACATGGCGCAAAGACAGATGTTTTTGATGATTCCATGAGGGATCCGCTTAGAAATGCTGTATTATTAAATAAACCAGAACTAGCACAGGCACTTATAAAGTATAATGCAAACGTAAATGCAGTTTCCGACTTTGGAAGCACATATCTTATTGATCTTGTAAAAAAGGGAAATTTTGAAATGTCAAAAATAATGTTGGAGGCTGGCGCGGATGTAAATATGAAAGATAAATATGGCAGAACAGCATTTTACTATGTCTTAGAAAACCTCAATTTTGATCTTGCTTGCCTCCTTCTTAAGTATAATGTCGATATCAACTCTCCATGCTATAACGACGAGCCTCCTATTTTCCACTTTAACAACTCTTCTTCCACAGCCTGCTTGAGATTTTTACTTGAAAACGGCGCTAATACAAATTTGGAATATCAAAACATTTCTCCACTCTGGGTGGCTTGCCAAAATAAAAATATAGAAAATGCCTCTCTTTTAATTCAACATGGCGCCAATGTCAATTTTATATTCAATGGCGACAACTTGTTGACTATGCTAGCTTTTAACGCAAAAGCAATTGGATGTGTAAAACTTCTTATAGACAATGGAATAAATATTAATTTCATAAACGCAAAAAATAAAAATGCTCTTTCGCAAGCACTACTGCTTGACAATTTCGATATGGCAAAACTGCTTATTGAGGAAGGAATAGATTTGAACTTACCTGATGATAATTATGAAACCGTTATCAATAGGCTGAAAAAACATCCTTTTTATGAAGGTCTAAAGCCTTATGTAAGGATTAATAGAGTGCGTCAAGCCCTAAGGGAAGGTAATATTGATGTTATAAATAAAGCAATTGACGCAGGCATGGACTGCGAGATGAGCGACGAAAATGGTTTCACCTTCTTGATACACGCATCTTATATGAATAAAATAGCGATAGTTAACCGCTTAATACAAAAAGGAGTAAATCTTAACGCACAGGACAACTCAGGTTGGACTGCCTTAATGTATGCCATCTCAAATGGCAACTTTGATATGGTAAAACTATTGGTTGAAAATGGTGCTGATCTAAATACCACAAATAATAAAAATCAGTCGGCACTTAGGATTGCCTATAAATATCAAAGAACAGAAATCGCTGAGTACCTACTAGAAAAAGGTGCAAACGACAAGGTTATGGAAAATAAAAATGATAAAGATATTGATCGTGAAAATAATTAATGAATAATTGGACGAACATTTAAATAAAATAATAGATATAAAAAATTAAATAATTAAATTAGACAATAATTAATAAATAAAGTAATAGAAAGTAAGTAAATAATCAAATAAGCATAGTTATGCTTCTATAACTATGCTTGTTTATAAATACCTATTTTTATGTAAATCGATAGGTAAAAACAATTAAAGCCACATAACTAAATCTTGAAACTAAAACTAGATAGTTATGAAAACATAATTATGCCAATCTTGAAACTTTTTACTTAATAGAAAAACAGTTTTTGAATGAAGTAAACGATAGAAAGTGCCTCAAGGCACACAGTGGAACATATATGATTTTGGTTTTGGATACAGTAAACGATAGAAAGTGTCTCTGGACACACCGAACGGATAGAGCATAGATTTGTATACAATAGACGATAAAAAGTGCCGTAAGGCACACAATGGAACGGATAGAGTGTAGATTTGAATACGATAGACGATAGAAAGTGCCTCAAGGCACACAGTGGAACGGATAGAGCATAGATTTGTATACAATAGACGATAAAAAGCGTCCCTAGACGCACAAAAAAAGCAGGGAGCTTAAGCTCTCCTGCTTCTTCTTATCACAATTTAATAGTAAATTCTTAGTTATTGATCTCGGTTGGACTTATCCGTCCATTGTACTTT
>CALVNK010000080.1 GCA_944349615.1 uncultured Clostridia bacterium | reverse complement strand
AAAATTTTGTAAAAAGTGTCTAAAAAATGTCATTTTTGCATGTAAAATTTTAATATTTCACATTGCATAAAAACATCGAATTTTACTTAAAAATTGCCACTGTCTAAAAAATTGTCTAAAAATTTTTGAAAAAATTGCATAAAAATCTTTTTGTTTTTTTGTCATCAATTCTTTTTACAAATATATAGCATATGACTACTATATCCTTGATGATCAAGACGCTCGCAAGTGGCAAGATGAATTTTATAAAGTAGTTCAAAATCTTCGTCAGACATTTTACCATCATCAATATAATCTCTCATTATTGGGGCAAGACCATCTGTTGCCACATTTTTCAAAAATGTGGTGTTAGTTTTTTCAAATTGTTTTGCAAAATCTTCTATAAAGAACGAACTAAAAATTTCCTCTGGGACATCTTTTATGCTTCCATCTTTATTAAGAGCATATGCAAGATTTCTGAGGCTACCCTTCCTTACGCCATAAGCCCAAACAATAGATGAGTGGGTTAGGTAAGCAAACATACAAATTCCTTTTGGCTTGCAAACTCTAATCGTTTCGGAAATTGCTCTTTTCTTATCCTTTTTATTGAATAGATGATACATTGGTCCTAAACACAGCACTAGGTCAAAGGAATTATCTTCAAATTGCAAGTTAAGTGCGTCGCCTTGATAACTTTTAAGGTTATCAAGTCCCTTTGCATTCTCTCTTAACACATTCAGATTGTTTTCCACAAGTTCAACTGCGGTCACATTATAGCCCATTTTTGCAAGCGCGATTGAATATCTTCCTGTACCTGCACCAATTTCTAAAATTTTGCTTCCTTTTTTAAGATATTTTTGTATATAGTGCATTGTTGTTCTAAATTCAAAAGACTGCGATTTTCTATTAAATCTTTCATCTTCTTGATAATTATTGTATTTTTCTTCAATAATGTTTTTAAATTTATTTGTGTATTTCACTTTTCTCCTTTATTTATTTTTTATCATAATTAGTGGCAGGACCATCTCTTTTTTTGTAAGTCCAGTGTGATGTCCTTTAAACTTTGGATAATTCTCATTAAACAGGAAATATTCATAGTCATTTTTTACGACAGCGATATAATCGCCGAGCATGTTTAGTTTGTCTGTTTTTGGTCCAAAAAAATTATCCTCAATCAAGTCTTTTGTTTTAAACAATTTGATTTTATCTTTATATTTTTCCATCTCTTGCAAAAATTTGTTTTCACATTCTTTCTTGACAAAAAATCCAGCCGCTCTTGCTTCTAAAAATAGCGGAGTTTTTAAAGTTTTCATAAGCTCTTTATTCTCGTAAAGTGGGATATAGCTTTTTATGTCTGTCTGTCCGTGGTCTGGGGTGATAACAATAAGTGTGTCCGCGCTTTGACTTGCAAGATCTTCTGTCAGTTTGTTCAAGTTTTCAATAAGTTTTTTTGCCTCTTGACTTGTTGTTCCATATTTGTGCATAGTCCCATCAGGCTCTGAAAAATAGCAATAGACAAACTTTTTCTCATCTACTTTGACAATCTTTTTTAAAATAGTGAAAGCTTCTTCTATTGTTTCAAAGTTGTAGCCATGTGTATTTGTCTGCAAATATTTCATATAGGCAGGGAAAACAGTGTAGGCTGGAATTTGACTTTTGCCAAGATAACTTTCAAAAGTTAGATAGTCACTTATTTTCGACATATCAACAGGCTCTGTCGTGTAGGAGTTATGACCAGTATAGATATCAACGCAGGCGTTTAACTGTTCGAAATATAAGCTCCAGCCAAATAGCCCATGTTGAGAAGGGTATGTGGCACTATATAAAGTCGATGTTGCGTTCGTTGTTGTGGAGGGAAAAACAGAAGTGATTGTCTTTGCAACACTCTTTCTTAAAATAGAAGTTTTAGGCAAATTTTGTTCTAGCGGAAACATTCCAAGTCCGTCCATACAAATATATACGACATTTTTATAGTTTTTATTTAATTCTTTCTCTAAAATAGCAATTTTATCGATGTCAGTCTTTACGCCAACATAATCGGCAAATGTGGCGCTGACATTCAATATTGAATTTTTCCAATCTGGTTTTATTATTTTCATTTTCTTACTCCTTAATTAAATTTCTATTTCTTCTTCTAAAATTGAATAATGTGCGAAATCACATCGAGGGTGAATGTTGTTTTCGCCTGCTTTGCGGGCTATTCCTTCAAAAGTCATTCCGCATCTTTTCATAACTGCTTCACTTTTAATGTTTTCAGTATCGCATTGTGCAAATATTCGATTTGCGAGTTTATTTCTTTTTACATATTTAAACATATCCTTGATGCACTCTGTCATGTAGCCTTTCCCTTGATATTTTCTATTAAGAGTCCAGCCTAAAGTCACAATACCGCCAGCCTTTAAAGTATCTAACCTTAAATATACACAACCAATGACCTTTTTCTCACTTTTAAGTTCAATAGCAAAATCTCCATAACGATTTTCGGTTTTATATTTTTCTTTTAAAGTTGCAATCCTTATTTTTGCATCTTCCACACTTTCATAAGTTTTATATGCCAAAAACTTTGTGACAACCTTATCACTTGCAAATTCATATAAATCCTTAGTTCAGAAATTATGATTACTTTTTCTTTTGGTTTTGAAGCCTTTTCCGAACTAAGGCATCTAATTTTTTTAAGTATTCATTCTCCATT
>CALVNK010000079.1 GCA_944349615.1 uncultured Clostridia bacterium | reverse complement strand
AGGAGTAAATTATGATACCTATAACTGAATATTATGATGATGAAATTTTTTTGACACCAGAAAAGTTTGCAAGTGTTTGTCCAAACGAATTTAAAAATGTTGAAAGAGTAAAAAATCTAGGAATTCAAACCGCACTTATTATTTTTATGAACTTCCCTGAACAAAATCCTATTCTTCAAAATTGCGAGCTCGTTTTTCAGTGCCATCTAGGCAGTTTTCTTGCAAATGTCTATCTAAAAGATGACTACCTTATCGCTATAGCAGGACTAGGAGGCTCGGCTGCCGCGGGGCTTATGGAAGAGTTGTCTGTGTTTGGCATTAAAAATTTTATTGCTATCGGCTCTGCTGGTTGTATAGATGAAAGTGTGAAAGATAAATTTGTAGTTGTGGACTCGGCAATAAGAGATGAAGGGGCAAGTTATAAATATCTTCCACCTGACATCTATGTGTCTACAGATAACGATTTGTCAACCCTTTTATTTGATGCACTTTTACATTTTAATTGCCCTGCAATAAGAGGTATTACTTGGACTACCGATGCATTTTATCGTGAAACTTTAAATTTAATTAAAAAAAGACGCGAACAAGGTGCTGTATGTGTAGAAATGGAATGTTCAAGTTTTAGTGCTGTCGCAAAGAAAAAGGGATTGCGATTTGCTCAAATCTTATATTTCTCTGATGTCGTAAATGAAACCGAATGGAAAAGAACGATAGATAGTGAAGGTCATTATAACAACAACCGTGATCTAATGTTAGAACTTATTATAAAAGTGTTCGAATTTATGAAAAGTATAAATGATTGAAATTATATCAACGCTTATAGTCATTAGAGTTGTAATTATGATTATAAACTTTAGTTTATTGAATTAATCAAAGCCCTCCAAAGTTTACTAACATTTTTGAAGAAAATTTTTTTAGTGCAAAAGCATTTATCTTTTTTTTCAAGTATTATTATGCTTTTTAAGGTTTTTTTAAGTGTTTTACAAGCACTATTAAATTATTTAGATTTTATCCTTTTATAAATCTTGTATTTAGACAAATTATTTTCTTTAAATACAGCTTGAATTTGAATATAGGCGAGACATTGCAAGCAACGCTTGCAAAAAAAAGCGAAGCTTTTTAGATTTTGAAGTATCCTTCAAAATCTATGCCTCGCCGTATGTTTTCAGCTGAAATGTATATAATGCCATTATAGTAATAAATACTAAATAAAACCTAAAATCAACAATAAATATGTCGAATTAAAAAATTTACAATTCGCAAAGGTAAAATTCTTAGTAGAAATGCGACAAGCTTATAGACAAATCCAACCGTCCTTCTAAGAGGCGGTTTTTTTCTGTTCAAAATGCGACTGATAGCTTTAGCCACAATTATAGGATCTTGACCTTTGCCCTCTGCACTTTCCATTTTAGCAATCGCCCTATTTTGCCTTTTTATTGAATTTTCGTCCCCTTCCACATACTTTTTTCTCGCACTTGTGAAATTTGTGCGTAAATCACCCGGCAAAACAACAGTCACTTTTATTTTGTCTTTTTTGACTTCTCCATCTAAAGCCCGTGAGAAAACCTCAACTGCCGATTTTGAAGCGCTATAACAAGCCTGATATGGAAGTGGTGCAATTGCCCCTACAGAAGAGATGTTTATTATATTTCCATGTGATTTTTTTACAAAAGGAATAATTAAGTGACACAAACTGACAAGTGACGATATGTTTGTATCAAACAGTTTATAAATTTCCTCGCATGGCGTACCTTCGATAGAGCCGGCTATACCATAACCTGCAACATTGATTAAAACATCAATCCTATTTTCTTGCTGATAGATCTCATTAAAAATTTCGCTAATTCTTTGATAATTGTTTACATCCGCTAGATAGGTATTGAATTTGTTCTCCTTAGGCTGTGTCCTTGCAATTCCATAAATTATATGCCCTTTTTTTGAAAGGTATTCGGCACAAGCCATTCCTATACCACCAGTAATGCCTGTAATGATGATAACTTTTTTCTTATTTTTTTTCATAAATTAAGTATAAAGATTATCTTGCTTTTTGTAAAGTTTTTTTTAAGTTTTCATAAATAAGATTAAAGTTTTCGATTATATAAGAAAAATATTAAATTTTAAAACTTATTTGACAAAAATCGATACATTTTATATACTTTAAGCATGATAGCCATAAGAAGTAGTTGGTATGACCTATTAAAAGATGAATTTAGCAAACAATATTTTTTAGATTTGCAAGAATTTTTAAGAAATGAATACACAAATTATACAATTTATCCAGAAGAAAAAAATATCTTTAATGCACTAAATTCTGTACCTTTTGATAAGGTAAAAGTAGTCATAATTGGCCAAGATCCATATCATGAACCTAGACAAGCACAAGGGATGTCTTTCTCTGTTCCTGAAGATGTCGATATTCCACCATCACTTGTAAATATTATGCACGAAATAGAAAGTGATTTGGGTGTGAAATGTTATGATAATGGAAATTTAACGAGATGGGCAAAACAAGGAGTACTTTTACTAAACACTGTGCTTACTGTGAGAAAAGGCATGGCAAACTCACACAAGGACAAGGGCTGGGAAAAGCTAACTCGCAAAATAATAGAATTGTTAGGTCAGCGCAAAGAGCCAATTGTCTTTTTGCTTTGGGGAAGCTATGCTCAAAGCTATCAAGATTTGATTGCACCATGGCACCTTGTGCTTAAAGCTCCACATCCAAGTCCATTGTCCGCCTACCGCGGTTTCTTCGGTTGTAAACACTTTTCTAAATGCAATCAATTTCTAATAGAACATGGTCAAACACCAATTGATTGGAGATAGT
>CALVNK010000078.1 GCA_944349615.1 uncultured Clostridia bacterium | reverse complement strand
CCTTCTTCTTCTAGACTTTCTCTATATAAGTCTAATTTTTCTTTGATTTTTAAATACTTTTCCTGTTCTTCCTTTAAACTCATTACATCTCCTTTTATTTAAAGTAAAAAAAGTAAAGTGATCGACTTGCCGAGTATATCACATATTTTTATATTTGTAAAGAGTTTTTCAAAATTATTTTTAAAATTTTTATTTTTTAGTTTTATCATAAAATTTATATGTTTTATGCATATTCTCTTACTAGTTCAGACAAAATTAATGAAATTTAGCAAAATATATTGCGTTTTTTACTATATTAAAGTCAAATTAAAAAGCAGACAATAGAATGTCCGCTTTTTTATGTCTAATTTTCGCAATTGAAATTTGTTTCGAAAGCGAGTTTTGAGCATGTTATCAATTCTTCAATGTCGCTTCTTTTCATCATCTCACACGCAGAATGCATTGCAAGTTGACAAAGTCCTATATCGACTGAATTGATATTTAGCCTAGTTGAAATAAATAGTCCAAGTGTTGACCCAGAGCGCATATCCGAATGGCAATAGAAATCTTGATATTTAATTTTATTCTTTTTTAATAGATTTTTAAGCAGTGCTGACGAATAACCATCTGTCGTGTACTTTATGTTATGCTTGATTACTAGTCCTTCGCCCATCTTGACAAGTCCTAAATCACTCTTTTCAGCATGTGCAGGATGAGTCGCGTGAGCATTATCTATCGACAACATAAAGCCATTCTCATAGGCTCGGATAAGATCATCTTCTGTTTTAGATAAACTTGAATTTATCTTCACTAAAATACTGTTTATAAGTGATGAATTTGCACCCTGCTTTGTTGCTGAGCCAATCTCTTCATTATCAAATAGACAACCGAGTGAAATTCCTACTGCTTTGCAGTTTTTTAGCCCTTCTAAAATCGAATAGCAACCAGTTAAGTTATCTAGTCTTGCAGAATTTATATATTCGTTGTTAAATCCACTATAATAAGCTGGAACTTTAGGCACTAGATATAGATCAGCATCAATTATATTTTTCTCATCAAAAAAATCATATACGCTTTCAATATTGTCACTTGCAACAAGCGGAAGCATATCATTTTGGATGGAAATTTTAATGCCGTCATTGACAACTCTATTTTGATGAATAGCAAGACTTGGTATTGTGACAAAATTTTTACTTTCAACAATTTTGCCTTCGATTTTGCCATTATTTTCTACCAGCAACCTGCCAGCAATTTTGAGCGGTCTATCAAATAAGGAATAGAGAATTGCTGAGCCATACTCTTCCACATTTATTCTCTTGCCTTGCACGCAGTCAATAAGTTTATTACCCTTAATCTTTAGAGAGGGAGAATCTGTGTGCGCCGTCTGAATATTGAAAATATAATCTTTTAAATCTCCTATTTTAAATGCAATAAGTGCACTTTGA
This sequence comes from uncultured Clostridia bacterium, assembly GCA_944349615.1. Lineage (GTDB taxonomy): Bacteria > Bacillota > Clostridia > Christensenellales > UBA1242 > Caccovivens. The sequence continues at coordinate 1,777 of CALVNK010000078.1, read as the reverse complement.
TTTTTTGTTAAATAATACTTTCCACCTTCTTGCAAATTCCATTTTTCTGTAAGTGAAAGTTTTTGAAAGCCATTTTCATTTAATATCTCTTGACAATTTCTTGTAGCATGATAGCTAGTAAGTGATCTATCTAAAAATTCTTCGAGAGTCATAGTTTACTCCTTTAACTTAAGTGTATAAAAATTATCATTTTCTGTCAAATTTATCTTGAAATTTTGTCGAAAGTTTTGAAAAATAATAATCTTATTGCTATTTATTAATAGATATAACACATTTAAACATTTTCTTCTTTTTTTGTGATAAAGTATTTTAAATAAAATACTGAAAAAGAAATTGAGAATAAACAGTAAATATTAGTGATAATAAATTAAATTTTTTCATATTTATTGTCGCCATAGCCACACCTTTTCTAGATCATCATCACTCTTGTATTTTCGTTCGTTTTTAGCCTGAAGATGAAATTTAACTATCGCAATAATTAATACTATCGCTTCAATAGCGTCAAGTATTGCACTTGTATAAACTTGCAAAAGCAAAGCATAAATAGAAAGTAAAACATTAGGCAATATCAACATATATCTTACAAGTTGCATATTCTTCATCCACATTGCAACTGTAAACATTATAGGTGTAATCATTGTAATAACATCAAGTGGACGTGCAAAGAATATAGCGCCAACCGTCACATAACACGCTGAAAAAACTAAAATTAAGTATTTAGGCGGAGTGATCTTCTTTCTTTCAAATATATATAAAATCAAAACTTGCATTACTGATATCAAAGAATTTATACCAGCAACAAGGCCACCATTAAAGATAAAAGAAAGTGCATAAAATACATTTACAACCACTTGCATTGTAAAATAATATTTTTTATCTTTTGAAAAAATCGAAATTAAGCTAATAAGAAGGGCTATCCCGCCCATAACCTGCGCTAAAATAAAATTCATACATTTGCATTATACACTTGTATTTATTGAATGTCAATATTATAAATAAGACAGATTATATGCTTTTAATTTTACTCTTCCTAAACTATCATGTTTTTTCTGCCATTTGGCTTTCAAGATATCTCATGATGACACTAACTATGTAGTCAATCTCATAACTAGACAAAATATGTGTTTTTTCTATTTTATGCCACTTTTCTAAACATCCTCTGCAACAAGTGGCTGTGGCGTGTTGTGCAACAAATACAGGATGACCACGAAAAGCAGTCTGCTTGCCATCTATAAAGCGAGAAGGATCTGCAAGCTTTTGTTTCACAAAGTCATAAGCATGACTTTGGATTGTGTCCATACCCTTTGTATCTATATAGTCTCTATCCTTTTCGTTTAAAACAAACTTTGCTCGAAATTTTGATTTCTTAAGTGAGTCCAAAATCGAGTCGATCTTATCCATAGGAATATTTTAGCATAAAAAGTTTGAAAACTAACTAAAAATTCTCATTTTTATTAATTTTATCACATTTTTTTAAATAATATATTGAAAAAAATATAAATATTAATAGATAGTACTAAAAAATTTGACTTAAAAATATATCAAAACTAAAATAATATTAAAAGGAGCAAAAATATGAAAGTTGTTTTGTTTAATGGAAGTTTTAATCCAAAAGGCAACACCTTTAGGGCATTAAATGAAATTGCAAAGACCCTTAATAACGAGGGAATTGAAACAGAAATTTGCCATATAGGTGGCAAGCCTATTCGCGATTGCATTGCTTGCGGTACTTGTCAAAAAATTAAAAAATGCATTTTTGACGATGACAAAGCAAACG
>CALVNK010000077.1 GCA_944349615.1 uncultured Clostridia bacterium | reverse complement strand
TGTGCGTTAGCACACAAATTCGATAGAATTTATTAAAATTTTATGATAGTAAAATTTTAACATCACATAGTTTATATAATCTATTAAATAAATTTAATGCTTTGTTAAACTTTGTTGCTTGATATGTTCTATATATTCAAAATCTATCTTACGTGTGTAAATATTTGCACTTGTAAGTCTTACCTTAATCTTATCGCCAACCGAGAAGGACATTCTTTGTCCTTTGAGTTTGAGTTGTCTTTCGAAAAGAAGAAAATTGTCATCAAGGTCTTCAATTTTGATCATGCCCTCAACTGTATTTTCTAGTTCTACAAACACACCAAAGTTTGTAACCGAGCCCACAAGTCCTACAAATTCTTCGCCTACCCTATCGCGCATGAGATAGGCTTTCCACAGGTCATCAACCTCTCTTTCACACTTATCAGCATTCTTCTCTGTCAAACTTGACTGAGCACTTGCTTCAAATGTAAATGTTTCAAGCTCGCTTATTCTTTGCCCTTCAATCTTTTTATGCAAACTTTCCTTAATAATTCTATGGATAGTAAGGTCAGGATATCTTCGTATTGGTGAAGTAAAGTGACAATAATAATCAAGAGCAAGTCCAAAATGCCCTAGACACTGATTTTGATAGATCGCCTTTTGCATTGATCTTAAGATTACTTTATTTATAGTTTCACTTAGTTCAAGATCTTCAACACTTGCAAGCAGTTCTTGATAGAATTTCGGCGTAATTTGCTGTGGAATAGACGGCGTTTTTACGCCAAGTCCCTTAAGATATTCAATGACATTTTCAACCTTTTCCTTCTTTGGTGCAAGATGGACGCGGTAAACAAAAGGAATGTCCTTATCATAAAACTCCTTTGCCACCACCTTGTTTGCAAGTATCATAAAGTTTTCTATAAGTCTATGTGCGTCATTTCGCTCTCGTTTTGCAAAATCGACAGCACGACCATCTTTATCAAATATAAACTGTACCTCAGGTATTTCAAAGTCAAGACTTCCGCTTGCGATTTCCTTTTTTTCTAAAATGCGAGATAGTTCGTTCATCAAAAGAAGTTGGTCTTTGACTTTCTCGGTCTTTTCATCAGCCTTTTCACCACACAAAACTTTATAAACATTTGTATAGTTGAGCCTTGCAACGCTTTTAATTATGCTTTCTTCAATCTTATGAGATTTAACTACGCCATCTTTGTCAAGTTCGATCAAAACCGACAGGGTCAAACGCTCTTCATTTTCATTGAGCGAGCAAATTCCATTTGAAAGTTGTTTTGGAAGCATTGGCAAAACATTAGTAGGAAAATAAACGCTTGTTCCGCGATTGAAAGCTTCGCGGTCAAGTGGAGAGTCATATTTAACATACTCACCGACATCAGCAATATAGACTCCAAGCAAGTATCCACCACTTGAAGTTCGCTCAATCGAAACGGCGTCATCAAGATCTTTTGCATCTTCGCCATCTATTGTAAAGATAATTTTATTAGTATAGTCACTTCTACCCTTTCTTTGTTTATCGCTTATTTTTTGCGGAATTGCCTGCGCCTGATTTTCTACATCATCAGGAAAAATCTCATAAAGTTGGTGATCGCGGATAATGGCAAGTTCGCAGGCTAAAACATCATCACTTTTGCCTAAGTGTTCAATGATATCACCAGAAAAAACACCATTTTTACGGATGAGATTTACAACTACCTTGTCATCCTTTGCAATGCCTATTTTGCTTCTATTTAATTTTATTTTGAAAGGTATGCGATTATTATCAGGCTCTAGAAAATAGGTTGGGCCTATCTTTTCTACACATCCTGCAATCATTTTGACAGGTTTAAAGATTTTTGCAATCATTCCTTCCTGCGCCTCGGCAGTGCTTTTATCAAGTTTAAAAATCACCTTGTCGCCATCAATAGCACCATTTGTCATATTTGCAGGTATAAATATATCTTCTTCCATGCCATCTATTTGACAGAAACCAAAGCCCTTACTGTTGCCGATAAATGTTGCACTATAATAATTCTTAGATGGAATTGTGATGTATCTGCCTTTTCTCACCTCAAAAATCTTGCCCTCGTTTAATAGTGAATTAAAGTCGCTTTTGATTTCATTTAAATCAATTGAATATGTTTTGTTTATAAAAGAAAAAAGATTGTCTAACTTTGGAAAAGTTAAACCATCTTTTGACAAAAGTTCGATAATTCTAGATTTTGCTCGCATTATAATCTTTCTCCAGCAATGAGAAGGCTTACAAAGAATAGTATCATGCAAATGAATATTATAATAGCCATAGATATGGTAATCTTTTTCAAAATACTATCTCTCGATGCACCCTTATTCTGTGCGTAATATGACTCCTGCTTTCCGCCACCAGTGAAGGCATCAAGACTTTGAGATGAGTCGTTTGCTTGCATAAGTGTTGTGACAATCATGACAATTGCACAGGCAATTACTATACCAAAAAGTACATATCTAAATACAGGCAAAAAAGATGTCCAGAAATCTGAAACATTATCATTTACATCGGAAAGTAAAGTTGAAATGAAATTATACATAATATCTCCTATTTTAAATCATTAAAATTTCAAACGTTGGTAATTTTATTTTTTACAATAAGGTCAAGAACCACACCGCAAAGAATACAAAAATTACCATAAACAAAAATTGAAAAAATTTAAACATAAACTTATTCTTTCTTATTGAGTGTTTAAGCATTGAAACAAACAGGCTTTGAAGCATAAACAAGGCAAGACATGCAAAGACTATTGCAAGGATCAATACCCATGTGCGACCAAGGCCATTATAAATTGCAACACCCCAGTCATCAAAGAAATTTAAAAGTACGCTTGTCATAATTTTTCCCTCTTATCAATCCAAGTATACCATAAAGATAAAAAAATTACAATATATTTAATTGCATTTTAAAATTTTTTATCCTTTTGCACTATAATTATAGATATTTTCTAAAATTTGTCAAAGAAATTTAATAATTTTTAAATTTATTATTTGTCTAACATTATTGTTTTTTTATTTTGTTTATATAAGCCCAAGTATTGACTAAATTGAATCTAAATGTTATAATTAATTACTGGAGAAAATATGAAAATTTTTATAGATTTAAAGACATTTTACAATCATGTAAAAGTCGAAGCAGATTTAAACAAAAATGAACTAATAGTTAATAATATAAAAACAAAAGTAAATGCCAACAACTTTGCAAAAAAAATTCTCAATATTGTCGCAAACTGGCAAGACAACTATTA
>CALVNK010000076.1 GCA_944349615.1 uncultured Clostridia bacterium | reverse complement strand
TTAATTTTTATTTATTTTATTTTTTATTCATATAAGTTATTTTGTATATTTAATTTTTAATATTTTCTATAAATTTATAATAGATACCAAGAAGGTTTGTATATCTATATTTTATATGTGAACTATATGTTTGATTTGCACTAACGCGGGTGTCGCTTAAAAGCAGTTTACTCTGATCAAAGCCCTCATTTAGAAGGCTTGAGATAAGATTTATCTCTTGTACTTTACTTGAAGCAAACAGTGTCTGAAAGTCATCACGGACAAGGGTAAAATTGTTATGAGCGTTGTTGACTGCAAGGCGTGCTGATATGTCATTATATACATTTGTATCTAAACTTATGGCTATATCATATAATTTTTTATAGTAATCATAGATGGCATTTAATGCTTTATTCAAAACAGTACCCTCTTCGCTTGAAAATGTTCCATTTATAGTAATGCTTTCAAATTTAACAGAAAAAATTTCACTGTCTAGGTTTTGATTTAATTTTATACTATTTTGCACAAGAGATGCATCATTTTTGTTTGCGTATACACTTGATACAACATGATAATAATCATCATTTTCCCATACATATCCGCCAGCACCTATTCCTTGAAAATCTTCACTGCGCGACTGCGACTCGCTTTCAAGCTTAGATTTAGAAAGTGACAAAAAGTAAAGTTCAAACTCCGGCGAAGAAAGGTTTTCGACTTCGACATCTGTCTTTACAAGAAGGGTGGATAAATAAAAAGCTATGCTTAAACAGAACAGGAAAAAGACTAGCCCTAGCACTATTTCAAAAGTTTTTTTTGATTTGATAGAAAATTTTGGCATAACTTCTTGATTTATTATTCCTTTTAATGTATCAATGTAGTGTATGACAAAATTTTGCAAACTATGAGCAAAAAAGGGCTAAAAAAATTTAACAAACTTTGCAAAAGGTTGTATAATTAAGGTTGCAAGAAAATTGTTTAAAAGGAGTTTTTATGAAATTGAAACCATTATTTGATAGAGTTGTCCTTCTTCCTGAAGAAGAAAAGGAAACAAAGGGGGGAATTATTCTTCCAACGGCGACTGCCGAAAAATCACAGATTGCACGCGTTGTAGCAGTAGGAAACGGTAAGACCTTCGATGGTAAGGATGTAGGTATGCTAGTAAGCGTTGGCGACAGAGTGTTATTTAATAAATATAGTGGCACTGAAATCACTATTGATGATGAAAAGCATATAGTTATTAGGCAAGCAGATATACTTGCAGTGATTGAATAAAAGGAGAGAAGTATGGCAAAGAAGATATTGGAAGGAATAGAAGCTAGGAAAGCACTTGAAAAGGGAGTGTCAACTCTTGCAAGTACTGTAAAGATTACACTTGGCCCAAAGGGACGCAATGTCGTACTTGGCAAAAAGTTTTCATCACCACTTATCACAAATGACGGTGTAACCATTGCAAAAGAGATCGAACTTGATGATCCATTCGAAAATATGGGGGCTGAACTTATTAAAGAAGTTAGCATAAAAACAAATGATGTTGCAGGTGATGGAACAACAACCGCTTGTGTGCTGGCTGAGGCTATAATCAAAGAAGGGATGAAGAATTTTACAGCGGGAGCAAATCCTATCATACTTAAGAAGGGCATTTTTAAGGCTGTTGATGTTGCTGTTGATAAACTCAAAAGCATATCAAAACCAATCAAGAGTTCACTCGATATAAAACAAGTGGCTTCCATCTCTGCAGGCGATGAAAATGTTGGTCAACTTATCGCAGAAGCTATGGAAAAGGTTGGAAGTGATGGCGTAATCACCGTTGAAGAAAGCCAAAGCATGAAAACAGAACTTGTCGTAGTTGAAGGTATGCAGTTTGACAGGGGATTTATCTCTCCATATATGTGTACAAACACAGAAAAGATGATCGCTGAACTTGACAGCCCATATATTCTTATTACAGATAAAAAGATATCAAATATTCAAGAAATATTGCCTCTTCTTGAACAAATTGTAAAGACAGGCTCTAAACTTTTGATTATTGCTGATGATGTGGAGGGCGAAGCGTTAACAACTCTTGTACTTAACAAAATTCGTGGTACATTTACCTGTGTTGCTGTTAAAGCGCCATCTTTTGGTGACAAACGAAAGGCAATGCTTGAAGATATTGCCATTCTTACAGGTGGAAGTGTGATAAGTGAAGAACTTGGCTATGACTTAAGCACTGTCACCATTGACATGCTCGGCAGGGCAAAAACTGTAAAGGTGGATAAGGATAACACAACCATTGTTGATGGCGGTGGAAGTATAGAAAAGATTGATGAGCGTGTAAAACTTATAAAAAATCAGCTTAAAACTAGTCAAAGTGAGTATGAAAGCGAAAAATTAAATGAAAGACTTGCTCGTCTTGCTGGAGGAGTTGCGGTAATACGAGTAGGTTGTGCGACTGAAGTTGAAATGAAAGAGAAAAAACTTCGCATTGAAGATGCGTTGGCAGCGACTAAAGCGGCAAGCGAAGAAGGCGTTGTCGTAGGTGGCGGAGTGGCACTATTAAAAACCGCTGATGCAGTCAAAAAACTTATTGACTCTCTTTCTGGTGATGAAAAGACAGGTGCAATGATAGTTTTAAATGCGATCGAAGCTCCTATTCGTCAAATTGCAAAAAATTCCGGTGTTGATGGCGGTGTAGTTGTCAATAAAATCTATGAAAACATCAACAATTCAGGTTTTGGTTTTGACGCTTATACCAATGAATACTGCGACCTTTTTGAAAGGGGAATAATAGATCCTACAAAAGTTACACGCTCAGCACTTCAAAATGCTGCTTCAGTTGCAGGGACAATGCTTACAACAGAGGCACTTGTTGTTGAAATAGAAGATAAACAAAAGACTAACAACGTCGATGTATACTAATCAATAATTATTTGAGATGTAAAAAAAGATAGTACATTTGGTTTTCTTTAACCCTACGGGTTACTTTGTACTATCTTTTTTTTTAAACTATTTTTAAAACTATTTCTTTCTATAGAACATTTTTGTAAGCACTTTTAGAACTAGAGATTTTGGGAAGAATTTCTGGACTTGATACATGATTTTATTTCTTACCCCCATCACATATTGTGGTTTAAGATGTCTTTTATTTGTGATTTTAAATATGATCGATGTTGCTTTGCTTACGCTCATGCGTTTGTCTTCTCGAGAGTCAATTCTATTTGCTGAAAGTTCAATAGCCTTACCGTATCTCTCATTTGTCACAAAACTCTTTACACGATTTTTTGTAAAGTTAGTTTTTACATCGCAAGGGCAAATGGCGGTTGACTGCAATTTTGTTTGGCTTAGTTCCATTCTTAAACAGTCGCTCAGCATACTGACT
>CALVNK010000075.1 GCA_944349615.1 uncultured Clostridia bacterium | reverse complement strand
AAAAATAAATGGCTTAATTATTTAATTTAGTTAAGAATAAGCAAGATAGAAAAGGAAGAATTATGGAGGAGAGAACTAAAAAAATCAATTGGTATCCAGGGCATATGAAGGTGGCTATGCGAGAGTTAAAGATGATGCTATCAAAGATTGATGTGGTCATCTATATTCTTGATGCAAGGGCGCCTATTTCTTCGATAAATCCAAGTTTATCTCATCTTGCTAAAGGAAAGCAGATATTGTATGTTATCAATAAGATTGACCTTGCAGACAAAGCACGAGTTAATGAAATTTTAAAAGATTTTGCAAGGCGTGGGCTAGCCTATGTGACTATGAATAGTACCACGATAGGCAATGATAAACTTATCAAGTCAAAAATCAAACAACTTTGTCAAAAGAAGATTGAAAAATCACAAGGTAAACTTATTAGTCCCGTTATCCGCGCAGTTGTTGTCGGAGTGCCAAACTGTGGAAAGAGTACTTTTATAAATAGTCTTTTGCGAAAGGCTAAGATGGTAACAGGCAACAGGCCGGGCGTTACAAAGAGTGCAAAACTTATGAAGATTGGCGACAATATTGAGATATTTGATACTCCTGGTACGCTCTATCCAAATTTGCAAGACCAAACGGTAGCAAAAAAATTATTCTTCATTGGTAGTATTAAAGATGAAGTCTTGAAAGACATTTGTCCGCTTGCTGAAGATTTGCTTGAAAATATAAACGAAAGATATCCAAGCCTTTTACAAGCAAGATATGGTGACGATTTGTCACTTGAAGGAATTGCTAAAAGGCGCAACTATATACTATCAAAAGATGAGTTTGATCTTGAAAGAACAGCGATGGCTGTAATTGATGATTTTAGGAAAGGACGTATAGGTAAAATAACCTTAGACTAAAAAAAATATTTTTAAATTAAAATAATCAAATTATATAGATATGAAATAATATCAAATTTAAAATATAAAATTTAAAATTGCAAAAATTTTAAAAATATTTAAAATAAAGCAAAATTTTTAATTTTTTTGCTGATTTTAACCGAATTTTACTTAAAAAATTAAAAATTTTATTTAAAAGTCAAAAAGGATAACAGATGATAAAATTTTTTAATCGCGCAAAAGGCGTGAAAGGCGAGTGGCAAGCCAGCAAATATTTGATAGACAAAGGCTATAAAATTCTCGAGCAAAACTATAGTTGCTCTTTAGGTGAAATTGATATAATTGCTACCTTACAAGACTATATAGTTTTTGTTGAAGTGAAAGAGAGAGACACTGCAAGTTACGGTTATCCAAGTGAAAGTGTCAACCATAAAAAGCAAAGCAAGATAAGAAATGTTGCATCTTATTATCTAAAAATTCATAAACTTTATGAGAGTCCTTGCCGTTTTGATGTAATTGAAGTACTAGCAGGAGAGGTAAATCATATAGAAAATGCCTTTTAAAATATTATTCATAGAATAGCCTTATAAAAGGTATTTTATTAAGTTATAGTGAAGTTAAAAATAATGTTTTGTTTTGTCAAAGATGACTAAAACAAAATAAGAATGGATATAATAAAAGCATCATGAAAAAGATATCTTTAATTTTATGCGCTTTTATTTTTTTATTGTCTGGTTTTCTCCTTGCATCTTGTGAAGAAAGTACAAGGCTTGACTGTGCTTCGATAAGTGAAATCACAGCAGCCAGCAGTCATGATTATGCCATCAAAGTTTGTTTCTATCAAGATGAGAGATTAAAAGGTAAAGGTGTAGATATTCAAGTAAAATGCGATAAAATTACCTCTCTTTTGTGCTGGCAGGAAAACCAAGAAAGGCTGACAATTGAGTTTGATGACTATGACGAGTGGTACAGTTTGACAAGTTTGATTTATAAGGCTCAAGACCGGACAGGGCAAGAAAATTTTGACGAGTTTGAAAATGCTGTGACGAAATTCTATCTTTTTAACAGCGACCAAGATCTATCTTTAACCTTCCGTGTCGTTGCGGGCGATTTAGAAGATAATTCAGACTCGCAAGGTCAGGTGCTTGTCGGCAGTGAAGTTATTTCAAAACAATTCACCTTGAAGGTTAAGGCGGACAAATAGATTGATTTATCAAGCGATGAAAATGGTTTTTGATTGAAAATACAATAAAAGGTGATAGATGTTTTTTGTTTCTCTATCACCTTGTTTTTTAGTAATATTAATCGTCATCTTCTGGCTTATCTGATATTGAGCCGTGTTTAAAGTATATCTTTCGTTTGCAAAGTAGTTTTGCGATTTCTTCTTGAGTTGTTGCAACTATTAGGGTTGTGTTTTTTGTTTGAAGTAACTTGATTAAATTTATAGCAACTTCCTTTGTTGCGTCAGACATCTTGTCAAATATATTATCAACCATAAGTAAGTCAAGTTTTCGAAATGTCAATCTAATCAGTGAAAGTACATACTTTTCGTCAAGTGATAAATCTTTGATTTTTGTATCCTTAATCTTTTCAAGTGAGTATTCGATAATAACATTGTTGATTTTACTTTCGATTTCTTTATCGCTATATCCCCAATTTTTAAGTACATATTTAAAGTTGTCATAGACTGATTTTTTTTCTAAAAATACAGGACTTGCAGGCACATAGCCAGCACTAATATCGGTTTTATAGTTTAATTTATCGATAGGGATATCCTTTATAAACACTTCGCCTTTGGTAATCTTTTCAAGTTTGGCAAATATGCGAAGAAGGCTTGTCTTTCCGCTTTCGTCTTCTCCGATAAAAGCAACGCTTTCTCCCTGTTTAATTTCCATAGAAATATTATAAAGTGCATAGAATTCTCTAGTATATCTTAAAAACAAATCTTTGACGCGTATCATATTTTCTCCTTTCTATATATTACTATAAAAAGTAAAAAAATAAAAGCATTTTTTTGCTTTTACAAAATTTATACACTTTATTCTATTTAAAAATTAAAATTTTGGTATTACGAGCGACCAACTCGCCTTTAAAAATTTATCTTTAAATTTTATAGCAAGATTTCATCAGTTGGCGCACTTTCTTCGCTTTTTTCATTGCTTTCGCCTGAAGCGGGCTTTTGCGACTGCTTTTTAGGGGATAGGGCTTCCATAATACTTGACAAATTTCCATTTTTTGAAAGTGACATAAGCATTGGCAAGATATTATTTAGATTAAAATTTTGATTTTGATCAAGGTTTGTTTGTTGACTTTTTTGAATGTTTTCATTCAAGGTAGAGCCATTATTTTGAGTATTTTGATTTTGCCAATTAAATGCTTCTTTTGGATAATAGTCATAAGCCCTATTTTGAGTTTGAGAAAAGCCGGCGTTTTTATCTTGACTTGCAAAGTTATTGCTAGAGAAGTTGTTTTGTCCGTCT
>CALVNK010000074.1 GCA_944349615.1 uncultured Clostridia bacterium | reverse complement strand
CTTTTTGAAATGAACGAAAATCCAAAAGTAATTCAACAACTTTTAGGTCATCGTGATGTGAAAACAACAATTACTGTTTACAACTCCGTTGATAATGAATATATACGAAATACAACAGAAAAGTTAAATGAAAAAATTAAACAAGAGAAACTCTATGAAGATGAGAAGCGAAGGCAAGAAGAATTGGAAAACAAAAAACATGATTTGCTTTTAAGTATGACAGACGAAGAATATGATGATTTGCTAGAAGAATTACTTGAAAAAAGAAAACGAAGAAAGAAAAAAGAAAAAGATTTCGAAATGTGAAGATCTTGACTTTTTTAATAGATTATGTTAACATATTTCCACTAATGCGATACGGTAAAATATAACTCCTGTTGTATTTGGTTGATGTTATACATCAATGGACTTCCTATGGAAGGATTTTCCTTGGGCATCGTGTCTATGTCTCTCTTGTTGTAATATCCTTAACAATGGAAACTAGAGAGACAATATAAACGATGTGCAGGAGTTGAGCACGGTATCCGTGCTCATGAATAGATTGCGCTTTAGTTTATACCGTTATACCTCAATATTTTGTTATATGATACAGGAGACCACTTTAATGTGGGCAAATAACAAAAAAAAGGAGGTAAACCAAATTATGAAGAAGAACAATTCATCTTCAACAGTCGTTAATATTATAGGTAATAATAATACTGTAATTATTAATGGCCCAGCTAGACTAGCTAAAAAGACTAGCAAAAAGAAAAAGTCATTTGTGACTTGGTTAAAAGCATTAGGTAAACTTATTCGTTCCGCATTTGTAAATATTTCAGTTCTTCTATTAGAAATATTTGCAAAGTTGGGATAAGCGCAACCAATTCAAATATAATGAGGTTTACCCTTTGGAATATAAAAAATGTTATTTGTATGGATTGAAATCTAAAAAGAAATTGTTAGAGCTTTTGCATATCAATAGAAAGATATATTGCAAGAGTTCTTTTCTTAATTGTAAAATTAAACCATATATCGATATTAATAAAAATAATAAAAAAAGATTAGTTGAAGCCCCAGATGAGGATATTAAGAATATTCAATCTATAATTTTAAGGTCCTTGCAACTTATTAATGTGCCAAACTATGCTTTTTCTGGAATAAAAGGCAAATGCTACATAGATAATGCGAGAGTTCACTCAAATAAGAAATATTTATTTAAAATAGACATTTCCAAATTTTTCCCTAATATAGGAAGAAATAAAGTTTATAATTTTTATCTAAATAAACTAAAAACATCTCCCGATGTTGCAAATATTTTAACAAACCTATCGACAATAAACCTTGACTTAAAAAATCAAAACAATAAAACAATGTTAAAAGTCAATGATTTTATTAATGATGTACACATTAAAGAAAGAAATCATTTAATAACTGGAGCTCCATTAAGTTCCATAATGTCTTACTTTGCAAATGTTGATATGTTTGAAAGGATTAATAAAATAGCATTAAAATACAAAATTACTATGACTGTTTATGTAGATGATATAGTCTTTTCTTCAAACAACAAAATACCTTATTATTTTAGAAAAGGCGTCTTGAATATAATTAGTAAAAATTCATATGATGTCTCTGTAAAAAAATGCAAATGGTATAATGTTCCTGAAAATAAAAAGGTAACTGGTGTGATTTTGGATAAAAATGGGGAAATGCAAGTTCCTAATAAGTTAATGCTAAAAACTCATAAATATATTCAAGAAGTGAAAGATGGTAATAAAACCAATATTGATAAATTGCAGGGTTGTTTAGTTGTTGTCAATTCTATAAATGGAAAATTTAAAGAATATAGAGGACAATTAAAAAGAATAAAGAAAAAATAATGTACCTATATGTACCTACGGGGATAGTTTTAGGTGTATTTAGACAGTTTTAGACCGATTTTTGAGTTTTAAAAATTTTACTTAAAAATCGGTCTATTTTTTTTACTTTTTTATGTACCTACGATACCCATAAAATGTACCTACCAATTTTTTGTGGTAAAAATTGATAAAAATTTTATAAAAGAAAAAATCGCTAAATCCCTTTGTTTATAAGGCTTTTAGCGATTTTTGTTTTTGGAGCTAATGACGGGACTTGAACCCGTGACCTCCGCCTTACCAAGGCGGTGCACTACCGACTGTGCTACATTAGCATATTTAGTTTTTGAGTTAAATTTTCTTGTTTTTCAAGTGGTAAAATTTGGCATTTTTTATCTTACCAAGGCTGTGCGCTACCTGCTGCGCCACATAAGCACGAACCAAATGAAAGGCTATTTTTTGAGTGTTATAAGTTATTAAAATTTGCCTTATTGTCTTATTAAGGTTTGTAGCTAAATGTTTGCGACAAATTGACATCATGCAATTAATTGCATAATAAAAATATCATATATTTTAGTTTGTGTCAATTGTTTTTTTGAGATTGTTTCATGTAAAAATAAATTTGTGCTTAAGATAATAATATATGAAAGAAGATGTGACTTTAATTCTTTCATGAATGCAATAATTTTTTAATTCGTTGTAGTGCGAGTAAACTCATTGATAATGCTTATTATTTAGAGCTGTTTATAAAGGATTATTAGTTTATAACTTTATTTAGAAAGGTGATTTATATATGAAAAGTTAGTAATTAGCAACTTATGCAAAGGAAGCATTATAGAAAATTAAGATTACTTATTTTTTATCATAAAAGATGTAGGCGAGTTCTACTATATCTCCAGCGCCTAGAATAAGAAAGATGGAGTTTGTGTGATAATTTTTGATAATTTCTTGTTTACATTGCACAAAATTTTTAAAATATTTGGTATTTTTATTTAATTTTGCTAAATCTTGTTTCATTTTAAAAGATGATACTCCTTTAATAGCCTTCTCACGAGCGGGATAGATTGGCAACAGCCAAACCTCGTCTGCCTTTGAAAGAACTGCCAAAAACTCGTCATACAGATCATGAGTGCGAGTGTAAGTATGTGGCTGAAAAATTACCACAAGTCTTTTCTTGCCTAAGTTTCTACAAAGAGAAATGTTGGCATCGATTTCATCAGGATGGTGAGCATAATCGTGAATTATTGTGCAATATTTGGTCTGTTTTATAATTTCAAAACGCCTTTCAATGCCTTTAAAACTTTCAATTCCCTTTTTTATGTCCGCAAACGACATACCTTTTAACTTGCCTATTAAAATGGCGACAAGTGCATTGTAGATATTATGAAAGCCAAAGCACGATAGATAAACTTTGCCTAAATTTTCACCATTTAGAAAGGCATCAAACATATATTTACCATTTTCATATTGACTTATATTTTTTGCAACTAAATCGGCATCATTTGAAATTGCAAATGTCAGTCGTCTTGCCTTTGAGACAAGTTTTTGACAAAACGGATCATCATTATTGAGAATAACAGCGCCATTATCAAAAGTGTTACTGACAAACTTTTGATATGAAGAAAATTCATTATCAAGAGTATGAAAATAGTCAAGATGTTCTGGTTTTATGTTCAAAAC
>CALVNK010000073.1 GCA_944349615.1 uncultured Clostridia bacterium | reverse complement strand
CTTAAAAGCATGGCACATGGCAAAATCAAAACAAAAGTCAATACGTATATTAAAAATTTTTTCTTCATATTTTTCTTTTCCGTATTATAATAGTTAACAATAACAATTAAAGTGAATAATCAATTATATTATATATTATATAAAAAAATATTAAAAAAAACAACAAATCAAAATTAAATACATTATAAAAAATATTTTAGAACATTTTTGAAAATAAATTTTTTATGAATTTAATAGTTTACATTATCGGAAGCCGAACTTGCTTGCAAGAGTGAGGCTGATGGTTATACAAATTATGTGAAGAGTGCCCATCATAAGCTCCAGACTTCAAAAAGTCGCTAATACCCTTTAGTTTACGCAAGCTCTGCTTATAAATAAAGGCTTTTAGCGATTTTTAATTTTCTAAAAATTTCCAAAAGTGGCAGGGCTCTTCCATGTTATAGTAAGACCATTTAGGACCATTTTTTATAGTAAAAAATTGAAATTTGATTGATAATTTTGTTTTTGATCATAAAGCATAAAAAACAAATAGTGAGGTGGAGCATGTTTAGTTGTAATTAAAGCCGACTATACTGCAACTTGGCACTATTAAAAATGGCGTGTCTTGGCTTGGTGCAATGTTGAATGCTTTGCACATAAAAGCCCCCAAATTTACCCCAGATGTTACACAAACAACATAGTCGTCTGCACTGTATTGCTTGGTAATCTCGTTTAAAAAAGCAATAATTCGTGTTTGCAAATCTGCCCAGCTTTCACCTGGCACACTGCCAAATTCATTTAATCTTGGCTCTACAATAATAGACTTTTTAAGCTTTTTATTTAGTATTTGGGCAGTTTTTGTGCATCTGTAAAAATTTGAGGTGTAAATTGCCTTAATTTTGTCCTTAAAGTCTACAAAAAGCCTGGCGGTTAGTTTGCAATCTTTGTATCCAAGCCTTGTAAGTTTGTCGTTTTGAGATGGCGGGTTGCCCATGCTTCTTTGCCCATGATGCAAATATATAACTTTCATATTATCCCCTTGCTGTAAAAATTTATAACCAACTTTGTTCAGAAGTAGTATAAACACATTATACACTATTTTTAAAGTCAAAGCAAGCACTTGCAAATATATTAGCAATTGTTTTATCAATAACTTATCCGTTTGACAAATATATCGAAATTTCCGATACAAACTTAAAAGAATTAAAAGAACTTTTTGCTTCTAATCCTTCAAATGAATATGCAATTGTTATGGATAAAAGTTTATCGCTTAATAAAGAGTTGATGGAGTTTTTGGCTAAATTAATAAACTAAGTGATGAGAATAGAGAATTATCATCTGCTTATTATAATAACACAGAAGTAAGACTTAAACCAGATTCTATTGACCTTGACACTTTAATCATTATTAGTAAAAATATCTCTAATTTTTTTAAAGAAGATCAATATATTCAAGATATATTCGATGGTGATTTGAATAAAAATTTAAATGAAACTATATTTATGACTTGCAAAAAGATGGGAGCCGACAAAACATATAAGACAGAAGGAATAGAAAACCCATTAATTCTGAGCACTCAAAAACTTTTATGTCAATTATTAGAAGAAGAGAGGGAAAAGAACTAGAATAAAGTAAATTTAAAAAAGTTGGAGGACTTAACTTCATAAAACTCGCTCTAAATAACCTGATCTAATATATTAAGTAAAGGTATAAAAATATTTGAAAATAAAAATAGTGAAAGCGATAAATTTCGTTGACTTTTCTAAAAAATTGGCTATAATATAATAAAAGCGATGATGAAGAAAAGTAACATAGATACTTTTTTAAAGAGAAGTGAGAGCGCTGAGAACTCACTAAAGAGCCTATGCGAAAGAACACTTTGGAGTTGTCTTTTCGAAAAATATTTTTTTAGTAGGGAAGACCGGGTAAGCCCGTTATAGCTTTTTTAGAGTGGAGAATTTTTTCTCAAGTTAGGTGGCACCGCGAGTCATTCGTCCTAACACTATGACAAAAAGTCTAGTGCTTATGGCGGATGACTTTTTTGATTTAGTTTGCTAATATCTAAATAAAAATTAGAAAATTAAAAGGAGATTATATGGAAGAATATGTAAGAAGTGACCTTGCAAGTAGTCAAGGTAAAGTTGAAGTCTGGGCTTGGATTGAAAAAGTAAGGGATCAAAAAAGCATGCAATTTGTTATTCTAAAAGACAGAAGTGGCATGCTTCAAATGACCATTGAAAAATCAAGCAAGCCACAGATGGCGGAGATTATATCGCATCTCACGCAAGATTGCTATATCAAAGCAAGAGGAACCATTGTAGCAAATGAGTATGTAAAGCTTGGTAAAAAAGAATTGATCCCTGATGAAATCGAGGTATTGTCTAAAGCAGAAATCTCACCTATTGATGGAGATAGTGCGATAGATCAGCGTCTTGATTATAGATGGATTGACTTAAGGGATCCCAAAAAACGTCTTATCTTTGAAGCACAGACAGCTTTGACACAAGGCATGAGAAATTATTGTATCGAAAATGGCTTTATCGAAGTACACTGCCCTACGACAATTCAAAATGAAAGTGAATCAGGCTCAGGTGTCTTTGAGGTCAAGTATTTTGATAAAAAGGCATATTTGATTCAAAGTCCACAATTCTATAAACAGATGGCGATTGCTGCAGGCTTTGAAAAAGTATTTATCGCAACGCCTATCTATAGAGCAGAAAAGTCATTTACACGCAAACATGCAACTGAATTTTCAGGTTTTGACCTTGAAATTGCCAATGTTTCAAGTGTCGAAGATGTAATGAAGGTGGAAGAAGAGTTGATGCATGCTGGACTTAAAGAGGTCTATGAAAAATATGGTCAGAAAATAAAGGAAATGCTTGGAGTTGATATAGTAGTTCCAACATTGCCATTCCCTAGAGTGACCATGAAGGAAGTTTATAGAATTCTTGAAGAAGAGTGTGACTATCCTCTTGATGAAGGCTCAGACCTTGACACAGAAGCTGAAAACCTTTTATCTGCATATATGCTCAAGAAAAACAATCACCAATTCTTCTTTGTAAAAGACTACCCGTCTGATGTAAGACCTTTCTATTCTATGCGAAAAGCCGATGATCCTGCTTACAGCGAAACTTACGACCTCTATTACAAAGATATCGAGATCACAAGTGGTGCAATGCGTGAACACCGTGCGGATATCTTGGCAAAACAGATTGCGGAAAAAGGTATAGATCCAAAGACTATGGAAAAAAACTATATCGATTTCTTTAAATATGGCTGTCCACCACATGGCGGATTCGGAATTGGACTTGATAGACTTACTATGCTTATGCTTGATATTCCTACAATCAAGGAAGCAATGTTTGTATTCCGTGGACCAGATAGATTAAATCCATAAAGGAGAATAGTATGAGCAACACAAAAATATCAATTGATGAGGTAAAACGATTGGCATTGCTTTCAGACCTTGATTTTACTGAAGAAGAATTGAATTCCTTTATTCCAGAATTCGAAAAAATACTTGAATTTGTAGATCAAGTAAAAAACTGTGACACTGATGATGTGGAAATTGAGTACACATCACACAAGCTTGCCACCTTGCGTGAGGATGAAG
>CALVNK010000072.1 GCA_944349615.1 uncultured Clostridia bacterium | reverse complement strand
AATAATCCTTTTAAAAAACTAACTTAATTCAATAAAAACTAAAAAAACACAGAAAATTATATAAATTTATAAAAATTTAATGAAAAATCGTTAGATTTTGTGAAAAAAACAACAGTTTTTCATCATCTATCATTTATCACTTTAGAAAAAATTTATTTAAAATTTTCCGCCCTGCTTTATATACTTATCTCTATCTAAAGTCTTATCTACAAAAAGCACGCCATCAAGGTGGTCGACTTCATGACAAATGCATCGAGCCAGCCATTTTTCGCCTTGCAATGTAAAAGGATAGCCAAATCGATCGTAGGCTTTCACGGTTATTGTGTAAGGTCTTTTAACGCGTCCCCTAAAACTGCCAACTGAAAGGCATCCTTCTTCTTCGATATCTTCTCCCTTGCTTGATACAATGACAGGATTTATAAGTTCGATAAAAGCATTGTTGACATCAACAATGACCGCTCGTCTTAACACGCCAACCTGTGGCGCAGCAAGTCCCATGCCGTCATTTTGATACATGGTCTGCTTCATATCATCTAATAGTTGCCAAAGGTCTTCGTCAAAATCTTTGACGGGTTTGGATTTTTTTCTTAAACTACTTTCCCCTACTTTTACTACCTCTCGTAAAGCCATTTTATTTCTCCTTTTAAGTCATATTTTGAGGATTAATTTCAAAAAATACACTATTCTTAGAATGCTTATCGGCTATCTCAAAAACCTTGTTTTCTATCTCGTCAGCCTTGTCTAGTTTTAAGCGCATCAAAATTTGATAGCGATATTTATTTTGCATACGCTTTATTGGTGATTTCATGGCATCCATATAGATTATCTGATCTTGATAGATATCCTTTAATTTCTCTATTTCAGTATAGCACACTTTTAGGTTTTCTCGCACATAATTTTCATCTTCACTTGCAAAAAGAAGGCGAATTATCCTAGTAAATGGCGGAAATTGTGCTGTCTGCCTAATATTTTCTTCTTTTCTGAAGAAGCCTTTATAGTCATAATTGGAAGCAAATTTGTAAACATAGTGGCGTGGACTGTAAGTTTGCAAGATCACTTTTCCCTGCTCTTGACTGCGACCTGCCCGTCCCGCGACCTGCGTAATCAAGGCAAAAGTGCGTTCAGTGCTTCTATAATCTGCCTGATAAAGTCCTTGATCGGCGTCCACAATTCCAACCAAGAGTACATCTTCAAAGTCGTGTCCTTTTGCAATCATTTGAGTGCCAACGAGTATCGCTGGCTTTGTGTGAGCAAATTTAGACAAGATCTTTTGATGTGCATTCTTGGTCGATGTGGTATCATTGTCCATACGCAATATTTCTACATCTGGAAAATATTCCTTAAGTGCTTTTGCAACACTTTCAGTGCCTACCGCGCCATGCTTTACGTGCTCGCTGTGACAGTTCGGACAGTGCGTCAGCACCTTAAACTGTGCCCCGCAATAGTGACACTTCAGCCTTTCATCTTCCTTGTGATATACTAAACTTACATCACAATTAGTACATTTTGCAATATAGCCACAATCTCGACATCGCATAAAGGAAGAATATCCGCGCCGATTAATAAATATCATTGCCTGTTTCTTGTTGTTTATAATATTTACAAGGTCTGCAAGCAGTTGATTTGAAAATATTCCACTGTTGCCCGCACGCAACTCGTTCATCATATCCACAATTTGTATTTTTGGCATCTCCTTGCCGTTGGCACGGATAGGCAATTCCACAAGTTGATACTCGCCATTTACCGCTTTTTGATAACTCTCGATTGATGGCGTTGCACTGCCGAGCACAAGCGGACAATGATTAAACCTTGCACGAAATGATGCAACATCATGGGTCGAAAATCTTGGATTACTTTCTGATATGTAACTTGATTCATGTTCTTCATCAATTATAATCATGCCAAGATTTTCAAGTGGCGCAAATATAGCACTTCTTGCACCGATGGCTATTTTCGCCTCTCCTGAGAATAGTCTTTTCCACTCATCAAAACGCTCTCCCTTAGATAGACCGCTATGCAAAAGCGCAACACTTTGACCAAACCTACTTTTAAAGTTTGCCATAATCTGTGGCGTAAGTGAAATTTCAGGAACAAGCATAATCGCACTCTTGCCTTCTTTGAGTACGCGCTTGATAAGATTTATATACACCTCTGTCTTTCCACTTCCAGTGACACCATGTAAAAGATAGGTTCTGTCCTCTTTGATTGTGTCGATTGCATGCAGTTGATCTTGATTTAACTCGACCTTCTTTTCGTCGACATCTAAAACAAGAGGCACACGATTGACTTTGACTTTGCTTCTTTCAATCACGCCTTTATCTATAAGGCTTTTAAGTGCGCTATAACTAAATTGCGATAAATTTTCGCTTTTTAGTGTTTTTTCCAGAGAATTTTCAAAAAAATCTATGATTTCCTGTTGTTTTTTGGCAGATTTTGATAATCTTATATCTTTATAATTTGCAGAGAGTGAATAGTTGTTTTCGAAAAGATCATGTACCGATCCATCACGCATTTGAGAAGGAATAAAAAGTCTTAATATGCTTGCAAGTTTTAGGTGATTTTTTTTCGCCATATATTGCATAAGAATTAAGAGTTCACTTTTTATACAAGCATAGTCGTCAACGCTTGCAATAATATCTTTTATCTTGCTACTATCATAGTGACACTCCTCTGTCATGCCGATCACAAATCCTTGCAACTGCCTACTGCCAAATGGCACTAAAACACGCATGCCAACTTCTATATTTAATCCTGTTGGCACTCTATATTCAAATTCTTTGTCTAGCGCTTTTGCGTCCTGATCGATTATAACTTGAGCGTACATTTTTACCTGCTAAATTAGTATAACACAATTTTTTAAAATTGGCAAAGTTATGATAATAAATGCTAAAGCAATATTTAGTATCATGAAACTAAAAAACACTCTAATAAAAGAGTGCTTTTGTAAGATGTTTTGTGAAAATTAAATTAAATTACTTGGCTTCACCTTGCCTGCAACGATTTCTTCACATGCAAGAGTGATGGCTTTCTTGTCCTGACCGATAAGTTCAAGCCTTTTAATGCTTTCAATTTCCTTTGCGCGTTTTGAAATGATCGTGCAAAGAACATATCTATTATTGTTTGTCTTTTCAAGTAATTTATCTATAGATGGCTCAATCATCATAATATTCACCCCTTTTATGCTTAAAGCATTATAGCACAAAAAAATAATTAAGTAAAGTGTTTGTGTATAAATTTATTGGCTATAAACGCTAATTTGTTTCTTAAATAATCAAGCTTTTATGTAAAAAAAAGTATAACTTAAGCGAAATGAACATGCAAAAACTAAATAAATTTAGATGATGCGTTTCGATAAGTTATACTTTTTATTTAAAATTTAACTATTTACTTTCTTGGATTTTTAATATTTGCCTGAGCTGCCGAAAGTCTTGCAATTGGAACTCTGTATGGAGAGCAAGAAACATAGGTAAGTCCTGCATTGTGGCAGAATTCTACACTTGATGGATCTCCACCATGTTCACCACAAATTCCAAGTTTGATATCTGGACGAGTTGATTTTCCAAGTTCACAAGCCATCTTAACAAGTTTGCCAACACCATTTTGGTCAAGTCTTGCAAATGGATCAGATTCAAATATTTTCTTTGAATAGTAAACATCAAGGAATTTAC
>CALVNK010000071.1 GCA_944349615.1 uncultured Clostridia bacterium | reverse complement strand
TTCTTGACCAATATCGTAAAGCCATACGACCTGATCGATGACTAATTCCTGACTGCCACAACCAATAAACCCAAGTACTGGGAAAAACATTAAAACCAAAAGTAAGTATCTAAGTCTCTTCACAAAAAACTCCTCGTAAATACATGAATACAAAAATAGATTTTAAATATTAGTTTCGTCATTGTCAAATATTTTGTCGAATTTTGTTGAATTTCTTAATTATTAATAAGGTGAATGGTTTTACAACGGTAATATAAAAGAATTTTCAGATTAACAAATATAAAAATTTAAAAACAAAAATATAAAAATGCAACAACCTAAAAAATGCAACAACAAACTTTTTAATAATGCTCGGGCAGAAAAAAATAAAGGGCATACATGCGCTGTAATTTATAATCAACAAACAAAACATTAATTAAAAAAGAAAAAAATATCGAAAATACTTTATTTAAATGCCCTTATTAGGGAAATAAAAATCGATTTTTGCCCAAACAAAACTCAACAATCTACATAAAAATATTAAATTTTAAAGCTTTGATTTGTTTATTAGAAAATCAAAGCTTAACATGGTTTAATTAAAGCAAAACTTTTATAAAATTTACAAATAAGAACAAACAATCAAAAAAGTTTAACAGATCAATAGAATACCTTATTGCAATATAACTCGAAATTGTTTCACGTGAAACATTTTACAAAATATATATTTCATTTTAAATAAAGGGTATTTTTAAAATAAAAAAAAGAGAATTATTATGAATAATTATTGTTCCGCCTTTTGTCTTTTTTAAACTTTGATATTGTATAAACCCATGACGACTTATAAATTGTTTCACGTGAAACATTTATATGATTTTTTTGTCAAAATTAAACTATCAATGATGCAAAAAGAATCAAATCGCCTAATAGTGCAATGCTTATGAGATTTGTGATCTATAAAGTTTAAAAAAAATTGAAAAAAGGCTTCTTTTTTTTATAAATTTATGCTATTATAAAAATGGAGAAACTTTAATGTTTTCTCTGCAGTATTTTGTACAAGGAGCAGTTAAGTTTTATGGGAAAAATAGTTGCTTTTGCTAATCAAAAGGGTGGTGTTGGAAAAACAACCACATGTGTCAATTTGGCATCCTATGTTGCAGCAATGGGGAAAAAGGTCTTAGTAGTTGATTTAGATCCACAAGGAAGTGCAACTAGTGGGCTTGGTATTGATAAAACTAAGGATTTAAAGACTATCTATGATCTCATTTCAGGAGATACGGCTATAGATGAAGTTATTAAGCCTACAATATTAGAAGGATTAGATGTAATTCCATCAACGGTTGATTTGGCCGGGGCGGAAATAGAAATGGTACACATGCCACAACGTGAGAAGATTGTGAAGGGAATTTTGGACAATGTAAAGGAAAAGTATGATTTTATCATGATAGATTGTCCTCCGTCCCTCGGACTTATAACCGTTAATGCTTTGACGGCTTGTAATAGTGTTATAATTCCTATGCTTTGTGAGTATTATTCACTTATAGGTATTACACAACTAATGAACACTATAAGATTAATCAAATTTCACTTAAATCCTACTATTGATGTTGAAGGAGTTGTTATGACAATGAAGGACAATAGGTCAAATTTGACAAAGCAGGTGTCAGATGAAATTTTAAAGTTCTTTGGTAAAAAAGTATATTTTACATATATTCCTAGAAACATAAGACTTGCTGAAGCTCCAAGTCATGGAGAGCCTATTCTCATATACGAGCCTGATTCAAAGGGAGCTGAAAGCTATTTATCGCTTGCAGAAGAATTCTTAAACAGAAACAAGGTTAGTTATGAAACAATAACAAAAGGAACGAAAATCAAATTAAGAGAGGTGAAAAACAATGGATAAAAAGAAAGGGTTAGGAAGGGGGCTTGAATCGCTTTTTGCACTGTATGATGAAGATGATTATACAGGTGGTACGAGCGGAGCTAACAATATTGAAAATAAGGATAGTAAAGCCAAAGTCACAACTAATGCATTAAGTAATGAAGGAGTCACTGAAATGGATGTGGATAAAATTTTTCCAAATCCAAATCAACCAAGAAAACACTTTGATGAAGAGGCTTTGCAAGAACTTGCAAGTTCTATTAAACTACATGGCGTCATTCAGCCTTTGGTTGTCAATAAAACAGATGATGGAACTTATATGATTATCGCTGGTGAAAGAAGATGGAGAGCTTCCAAACTTGCTGGAATGAGCAAAATTCCTGTAGTGATAAAAAACTATACAGAAAAACAAATCAAAGAGATTTCCATCATTGAAAACTTGCAAAGGGAGGATTTAAACCCAATAGAAGCTGCAAGAGCCATTAAACAACTTATGGATGAATACAATCTTACGCAGGAAACCGTTTCCGATAGAATAGGCAAGAGTAGATCAAGCGTGGCGAATACTTTAAGATTATTACAATTATATCCTGATGTAATCAATATGATCGAACAAGGAAAACTGTCAAGTGGTCACGCTAGGTGTCTAGTTGTTGTCGATGATGTCACGCAACAAATTAAACTTGCAAACCAGGCATGTGATGGCAAAATGTCTGTTCGTGAACTTGAAAAAGCTGTTAAGAATTATCTAAATCCACCTAAAAATGCTTCAACTAAGGTTGTTCAACAATCATTAGAATTAAAAGAGTTGATAAATGATATGCAGAGAGTTTTTGCGACAAAGGTTTCCGCTATTGGAAATGACAACAAAGGGCGTATTTATATAGATTATTACTCAAGGGATGATTTGGATAGACTTTCCGACATGATAGAACTTTTAAAGAAAAAGGAAATAACACTTGGCGATTTAAGAAACTATAATAAGCGTCATCCTAATAATTAGATTCAAGATGCAAAAATTATATTAGGGTAAAATTTACTTTGAACGCTTGAATTTTGAAAGTAAAAAACAGCAAAATTTTAGAAAGAAACATTATGCTGTTTTTTATTTAACATTGTAGCTGTAGCATAGGTGAAAAATAAAGCTTTTTAAGGTATTTTGTTGACAATGTAAAAGCAAATTTTGTATAATGAATAATAATATAGATAATAATATAGATAATAATATATTATACAATAAATATTAAAATTAATTATCTTAATCTATTAAATCTTCTTTTAAGTTTTGATGTTGTAAAGCGAAGGAGAGTTATGAAAAAGAAATGTTTTTTTGGAATGTTTTTGAGTTTTATCCTTCTTTTGGGTGGGGTATTTTTATTTTATCACACTAACAATAATTATTCATCAGAAAAAATAACATCAGCATATAACAATGAAATTTATTTTGATTCAGTTTACGGAAACTCTAGTGCTGGTGTATCATTTAAGATAGAAATCGGTTATGCTAATCAGAATGGAGAGTTTAAGGAGAATACAGGAACGTATAATGTTTCATCATCTACTTATCCTAGTAATTCTGTACTTCTTCATATAAATCCTGCTAACTGGGGTTCTTATAGATATAGAAAGTGTACTTTTTCAAATTTTGGAAGACCATCGTCATCAGGGTTGTTGTTCAGTGGTGATGGCTATAATACTTTGGTTGAATGGAGAGCAGATTTTGATAACAATAAAGGATCGCAGTCTGGAACTAATAATTTTTTAAATTTTTCGAAACATTCAAAAGAGGTAGGAGCGATGGTGGGAGTCACCTGGCATTTTTCAATATACTGGCTAGTTAGATTAAATTTAGATGCAAATGGTGGCAGTTTGAACGATACAGATTTGATTTATGCAACTTATCAACAATGTTTTACAACTAGCGTTCCAATACCATCTCGCACTGGATATACTTTTCAAGGATATTATACAGCAAAAAATGGTGGTAATCAATGGATCAATAGTTCAGGCGTAATAAATACAGCCTATTTAACTCGTAGCACTGCAAGACCTACAACTCTTTATGCCCATTGGACTATAAACTCATACAAAAGTGATGTAAATTTCTATGATCCAAACAATCAACAACAAGGAGGGACTTTTGA
>CALVNK010000070.1 GCA_944349615.1 uncultured Clostridia bacterium | reverse complement strand
CATTGGACTATAAACTCATACAAAAGTGATGTAAATTTCTATGATCCAAACAATCAACAACAAGGAGGGACTTTTGACCTATATAGAAAAATTAATGGGAAAGAGGAATTATTAGATGACGACGCTAATAATGAAGTTGGGGGAGAGGAATGGTTGCAATATAATGGACAGTGGATATTGAGAGATATTCAACCAAATACTGGTACACATATAACTAGTGTTTCATTGTCTGGAGGTGGAACTATTTCTGTGACTGGAACAGCTCCTAATATTACGGAAATCATATATACAGCAAATCAAACTTATGCGCCAAAACCAAATTGGGATGGGACTGTAAACATCTATACAGCATGGAATACATACAAAGTCCGGTACAACGCCAATGGTGGGAGTGGGACGATGACGGATCAGTCTTTTACATACAATACCGCCCAAAATCTCAAATCGAACACCTTTACAAGAGCAGGATACTATTTTACAGGCTGGAATGGGAATGGTACCAATTATACAAATGGACAATCTGTGATCAACCTCACTACTACACATAATAGCACAATAGATTTTTATGCTCAGTGGGAACCAAATACTTATTCAGTTTTATTGGATCAAAATGGTGGAACTGGTGGAACAACCTCTGTAAGCGCCATTTATGATCGCGCTATGCCATCAATCACAGTACCAATGCGCACAGGCTATACTTTTCTTGGATATTATGATACTAATGGAAAACAATATTATACTCCTTCAGGTGATAGTGCAAACATCTGGGATAAAGCAGTAGCAGAAGATGATGTTATTACACTTTATGCTAGGTGGCAAGTGAATACATATACTACAACTTTAAATGATGGCACTGGGGCGGTCACTAATTTTGCAGATATGTTGATAACAAACTATAACTATACATATTCAAGCAATGAATACTGCCATACAGTAAATGGAGTGACAATTACCTATGAGAATGGTACAGGGACACTAACATTGAATGGTACACCAACAAATGCATTTACTATATTTATCAATACAGATTTATCTTTTAAACAAAACGAGGAGTATTCAGTTAAATATACAAAACAAGAAGGCAGTATGACAGGAGGGGGAGCAGGCTGTTTTGTGCTTGAAATATGTGATGAAAATTGGGCAAATTTAAGTACAAGGAATCATTTAGATTTCCAAATGAACGCATCTTCTGGAGAAGCCAAATTAACTGTTAATGAAAGCGGAGAGACAAATGGCAAAGGGTTGAGACTGTGGTTTTGGTTTAATGCAAACGCAACGCCCGCTAGAGTATTTAACAATTTTAAAATAAAGATTACACTTGAAAAACTTGGCGAAAATCAAAGTGTAATAAAGACTGGAAAAGTAACCTACGATTCACAATTAAGAGGGGTCTCTATACCAAGCAAGATTGGATATACCTTCAGCGGCTATTATAACAGTCAGAGTGGTGGCAAACAGTACTATAAAGCAACAGGCGTGGCAATTACGGAGATTTGGAAAGAAACAAATAATATTAACCTCTATGCACAGTGGACAGCAAATACATATACAATTAATTACAATTTAGGTGATGATGACACATATCCAGCAAATTTAGATAGCAATGCTCCAACAAGTGCGACTTATAACGTAGCCATAAAAATACCAACTCCGACGCGAGTAGGCTATGTATTTGTAGGCTGGACATTAAGTGGGGATAATATCTCAACAGCACAAAGCGGTGCAAGTGACACAAGTTTAAGTGCATGGGATGGAGGAGCAAACAGAAACAGATACTTTAAAAATCTCACGCCAGACGCAAGTGGCAGTGTAACAATGACAGCGACTTGGAAGGAAACAATAGCATCATCATCTATCACAGCCAAAATGCCTGCAAAAGATAGCAATAACGAGTATTATTTAATAAGCAATATCGACAATTTAGCATGGCTAGCATTACAGGGTGACAAGGCAAATGTTACAGGTGAGTTTAGACAGACAAACAATATAACGATACCAAATAATATTTTATGGTTGCCAATCGGAAGACTAGGATCATTCTCAGGAACTTATGACGGACAAGGATATACAATAAGTGGACTTAGAACATATGATGGGACAGACGCAAATAGAAATTATCTTGAAACAAATGGCGGACTATTTGCAAATGCAAGTGGGGCGAAAATTAAAAATGTAATAATCGAAGATGCCACAATCTATGGACAGAATGCAGGGATTATTGCAGGCAGTGGCAATGCAGATACAAATATATCAAACTGTGTTGTAAGTGGGTCGGTTAATGGAACAAGCATTGGCAGTATAATCGGCAATGGCAACGGAGCCACTATCACGTCAAGTCTTGCCTATGGAGTAAACACATCAAGCATTGCAGGTGGCAGTGCGAGTATTGACAGCTGTATATATGAACTCAGCAATAGTACAAGGGGAGCAAGTGACAGTTTTAATAATTACAGTGCTTGGATCTATCCATCTAATTTTACCTATCCAATGCCAAAGGCATTTATGTGGTATCCAGCCCCTGAACTTACAGAGGAGAGTTTGAATACTTGGTTAAATAGGTAAAAAATAAATTAGACATTGAAAACGTGATTCTATATATGGATATATTTATATATATTATAAAATAATCTATATAATAATATCTCAGTTCACCAAAAGCTGATATAGCAAATAATCCTTTTTGATCATGAATTGTTTATTTCTATTTATAGATTATAGTTGTCGTTTATTAAATAAAACAATTCTACGATAATCGTTATTAGAGTACAAAAAACAAAGAATGAAATTATGGACTAATTCGATATTGACAAATAGATGTATTTCGTTTATACTAATAAAAAGGAGAGATTATGATAAAAGGAAAGTATGCATTTTATAATTATGCAATAAGAGGGGTTGAAGAAAATCGCAGGGGGATGTATGATCCTGAACAGGAGGACAAAGAAAAATATATTAATCCTGACCTTCTTGTGCTTAAGTATGGCTTAGGCAGGGGAAAAGAATTTTATTTTAGAAAAGAGGACTCATATAAACTGCTTCAAAAAATAGTAGGCAAGAATTTCTTAGAGTTCTTAAAAGTTACTAAAGAAAAGTTTGATACGCTTGTACAAGAAAACGGTTACTTAGATGTGTTAAATCACTATTTAGAAGGAAGAGCGGTTGTTATTGTCAGCGAGTTTGAAAACTATTTAGAATACTTTAATGGCGGACAGAATAAAGTAGTTGGTTTGACAGGAATAGATTTAGACGGCGAATATATCGCAAAAAATACAACAGACCTATTTCTTAATACTGTATCTTATGACGACATCTACAATTATCGTGCAGATGACGAGTATGGAAGAGAGTAAAAATCATAATCAATATATTTGAGTAATTACAAAAGGAGCAATAAAAATTTGCTCTTTTTTTGTATATTTATAATTTCAAATTTTTAGGCGAAAAGTTTTTATTGTCCTATAAATTCTCACATTGTCTGTATCTAATTTTGTTTTGGCGAAATTCAAAAACTATAAAAAATCTTGGTTTGAAATTGCTAAAATGACAAAGTTTTTTATCGGGGCAAAGAAATTTTAAATATAAAAACTAGCAAAAAAATTGTTAAATTTATCACTTAATGTCAAGAATTCACAAACACACGGAAATGTGTTGGAATTTCGGCGAAAAAAAAGAAAAAAAAGATAAAAATTTTTTAATTTTTTTGAAAAAACTGTTGACAAGAATTCTGGATTTGTGGTATTATACTCATGCTAACTTGAAAAGGGGTTGCTGATGCAATCTGTTAGCAATAGAACCTTGACAACTACATAGTATATGTTTTACAGAATGTAAAACGAGTCAAATATTCAATTTATGTTAATTTTTAATGTAATACGAATATCTGCATAATTCAATTTACGTCGAGTAAATGAATAACAAGAGTCTAATATTAGACTAGCGAAAATGCTAAGAATCCAATTCATTTTTTTGAAATGATTAAGCTACAAAGAGCATATAGGGGATGCCTTGGCACTAGGCGCCGATGAAGGACGTGATAAGCTGCGATA
>CALVNK010000069.1 GCA_944349615.1 uncultured Clostridia bacterium | reverse complement strand
ATATAAAATTATTTATTTTTTTATATAATTCAAGTGTGAGGTATCAAAAGATGAAAGGAATGAGATATACAGCAAGTCAAAAACGGAAAGCTTTGCAGCTGTGGCAAGATGAAAATGAAGATATTTTCAAGGTGTGCAGCAGGTTTAAATGCACAGAACGTTCTCATTGGAGGTGGAAAGCGTTATATGACGGAACTTTAGAGAGTTTAGAAAAATAAATCATCAAGACCTTTAACTCCGCATCCAAATTCTCATACAATTGAGGAAAAGACAGCTATTATAAATCTTTTTAAGAAAAAGCCTGATATTTCATATAATGAGGCTTTTGGTATTTTGCGAGCCAAAAATGCGTATAAAAGGAGTTATGGAGGGTTTTATAACTTTATTTTAAAAAACAATATCCGAACGCATAAGTTGGTGGAGAAGTATATTCCTCAACCTTATGACACGCCTGAAATGCTTCAATCTTCTTGAAGAGAAGAAAGAAGAATTTGATAAAGTCAGATTCTTAAAAAAAGAAAAATGTAAAACTATTCGGCAAATTTATAAAGTTGCGTAGATTTTATGAGATAGAGGGCGAAATTTTCCCTGCAGGGGTAATAGGTTTTTTATTGTCTAAACACAAAAAACATTCAGTTTTCTTTGACTTTACTTTAATAAATTAGTAAAATATATCAATAAATTTCTGTGTTTTTACGTGTTTTTAGCCTCAAAAACAACTTTTGTCAAAAAAATACTGAAAAATGCTTGACAAATCTCAAAAATTAATGATATAATCGTTGTAGCGATTATATAAAGGATATATTTATGAAGTTTAAAGAAGATAAAAGAGGCAGGTTTATCACTATAACAGGCAGAGATATTGATCCTTCTCTGTTTGACAAAATAGTAGCACTTGATAGCGATGTCTTTAGTGAAGATTCTACTGATTTTCAAGCAGATACTTCAATGCCAGAAGATGTTTTAAAATCATATTTAGAAAAGAATATTTTAACAACAACTATTATATATGATAGAAAAGAAGATAAGGTTGTTGGATATTTTCAAGCTTTCCCATTGGAAAAAGAATTTGCACAAGATTATATCGATGGGAAAAAAACATTTAAAGATATTACTAGTGATGTTGTTGCAACTTATGAAAATGGTAAACCACTTTGTTTATATGTTTGGTCTGTTGGTATTTCTGATGAATATAGAGGAAAGGCTATTGAGGATTTTGGTGGTGAATTAAATGGCAAAAAAATGTATAAAGTTTTGTTAACCGAATTTATGAAGAGTGTTATTGCAGTCACAAAACAGGGTGCAAACATCGAAACAGTATTATGTGAAGGTGTAAGTAAAAAAGGACAAAATTTAGCTCGAAAAATTACTGGTAATCATGTTGTACATGAGGATAAAGAAAATGATTTCTTGCTTTGCTATTCTGAATTTGATCCAAGTAAACTATTAGATGAAAGTGATAGGTCAAAAGATTTAATTCCTATTGAACTTGTAGAGGAGTATAGACGATCAAAACAAAAGGATTCTAGAAAAGTTCTAGGAAATGATTTAGATAAGTTAACAGGTAAAGATGAATATAATAAGGGTAAAAATAAAGAATAGTTTTGGGGGCTAATTGTGATTATAGGAAATATTCATTTTGAAGATTGTCCACCTAATGTAATTTGTTTTCAGGGAAAGGATATATCAGAAAATCTTATTCAACAATGTTTTGATTTGGACAAAAATTTTTTTGAATATAACTATTTGTATGAAAGTTCTAAAATGAAGAGTCTAATTCTTGCTCATAATGAACTTTGCTTTGTATTTTTTGATATAGAAACTAATAAAGTTATAGGATATAATTTCCTTCTATTATTAAAAAAAGATGCTTTTGATTTATATAAAGATAGTAAAATTTCATACTTCACTTTTGGGGAAAGAGATGTTGTAAATTTAAAAAAAGATAAAGAAGCAGTATTATTCTACTTATCAACAGCTTTTGATGTAAATGAAAATGTTTATGATTTATTATCTTTATCCCAAAATTGTTTATATTATTTTTTAACTATTTTATTTCAAAAATATAAATTAAAAGTAACTGATGCTTTATTTGATGTTGTTAATGAATTAGATTTAAAATATATTAATGTGCTAAAAATGAATTATTATAAGAAAACACCATATAATTCAAAAATATATATTAAGGAGTTTTTTCCAAAAAAATTCTATCCTTATGCAATATTTTCAGATCGTTTGGAACAAATGTATAATTTAAAAAATTGATTTAAATAAAATCACAAAAATAGCAAAAATTTATTAATTTTTGCTATTTTTGTGGTATAAGAAAACCACAAGCAGTGCTTGTGGTTCCAAAAGGCTTACAGCTATGGACATCAAAAACCTCCTATGTTAAAATATAGTTGAAGTTTTGCCGCTTTAACTAAAAACATAGGAGATTTTTGTCTATGATCTTAGACACAAGTAGTTTAGCACATATAAAATATAATTGCAAGTATCATATAGTATTTGCACCAAAATATAGGAGACAAATAATATATGGAAAGATTAAAAAGGATATAGGTGTAATGATTTCTATTCTCATTACATTCAAAACTGCTACAATATATTCAAAATAAAGAACAGCCAAATATTCTTGATGTTGAAATAAAAGTTTATATATAATCGTGGCTATTTACAAAAAACAAATTCAACTCTTAGTTTATAAGATTTAGGTATTTGTTGGATGTATAGTAGTTATTAAAATAAATATAATTATTATATTCAATTATACATTCTACTTAAAAAATCCTTGTTATCCAAAACAAGCTAAAATTATTATTTATATCCTTTTTGAACCAGTTTATCTATAATAATTTTTGAATTTTTATATGCTAAAGAGTCTAAGCCTCTTCTTGTGGCAATATCGTTAAGTCTTTCTTCAAAAGAAACATAATTCCCTTTGCCGTCTATATGCATATCAGCCCAATTCAGCAAATCTAATTCCTTAGAAGAATAATTACAATTTGGAGTGCCGTGAAATTTTATTTCGTTATAATATTTATAGTTTTGTCTCTCCAAAAACAAGCCACCTTCTTGATTATGGTTATAATTTTCATAAAATTCATAACCAATATCATGTAAATAACCAAGAGTAAACATATCTTCAATATATTTATCGTCACATTTATCATTTAAACATTTTTCTTTCATTAGCCTTGCAACTGCTAAGATATGAAATATTCTATCACTTGTAATCATTTTACTTCTCCTATCTATGAAAATCGCATCTATAACACCATTATAACAAAAATAAAACCAAAATCAAACTTTTTAGATGTTCGATTTAGGTTTTTGGTGGCGGGAAGATCGCCAACCAATCCTAACACTAAGGTGTTTATTGGAGTTAATTGGATAAAAATAAAATTTAACATATAACTCTATATTTAATAATTTTCCCCAGCAATGGAGTGAACCCCAAAAGTTAGACACTTAAGGAGGTTCACTTTTTTATGGCGAAGAAAGGAAGTAAATTTAAAAAATATAGTCCAGAATTTAAAATTTCGTGTATAATAGATATGCGGTCTAATCATTTGAGTTATGCTGAAACTGTTAGAAAGTATTGGGATGTTTCTACTTCTATTGATTCTAACAACTATCGCTCTCAATTGAAATTATGGGAACGCATATTCTTAGAAGAAGGAGAAGCTGGGCTTTACAAAGAACGGCGTGGTAGAACTACGAAAATGGACAACCCAAATAAAGGAAAAAAGAAAAAGTTAAATAAGCAACTAAAAGAAGATTTAATTGCTGAAAATCAACGACTAAAAGAAGAAAATCAATATTACAAAGCTGAGATTGAATACTTAAAAAAATTAGATGCCTTAGTTCGTGCGGAAGAGCAAAAGAAAAACAAAAAGCATTAGTTGATTCTGAATTAAGGCAAAATTATCCGCTGAATACTCTTTTAGAGATTTCGAAGTTATCAAGAAGCACTTTCTACTATCATTTAAAACAGTTTAGAAATGTAGATAAGTATGAAATTGAAAAGAAGGAAATTTTAAAGATATTTGAGCAAAATAAAGGTAGATATGGTTATCGTAGAATACTAATAGAATTAAGAAATTTAGGTTACAAAATCAATCACAAAACCGTGTTAAAACT
>CALVNK010000068.1 GCA_944349615.1 uncultured Clostridia bacterium | reverse complement strand
AAATAACGCCTTCATGCTTATATTCGAGTGCTGGAGAAGTTATTGAGTTTGAAAAACCAGTAATTGGAACAATCGAACCACCACCAGCAAATTTACCAATCTTGTCATAAACTCCTATGCCTGTTAAGAAGGAAGCCAAGAATATAAGCACAATCAAAGTCAAAGCCCATGCATTTTGACCAGCCATATTTGGAAACCATAACATTATAAGGTCATTGATACCCTGTCCTATACAACAAATAAAACCGCCCACCCAAAAAGAATTGAAAAGGCTAGGCCAAGCTTTTGTTTTTGGAATTTTCTCTTTTACATATCGGTTATAAGCCTCATTTCTTTTTTTAATATCCTTATCCATACTTTATCTCCAAGATTTTAAATTTATAATTTAAATTCAAACCAAATCTAATTTTTAAATTTTAAAAGTTTGATTTTTATTTTTCAATTTTAAATTTGATATTTTAACATTTCTGCAAAATATCAAGATCAGTTCACAAAATCAAATCCCTTAAATTAAAAATTCGATAAAGCTTTTCATATTGATTATTGACAAAAATTTTAATGATAAACACAAAACAAAATTTATTCAAATTTTTTGAATATTTTACAATTATTCTTGCAAACTAAAACCAAGGAGAAATAATATGAAAAAGATTGTGATATTAACTATTTGTTTGCTCTTATCTCTATCTCTATGCGGTTGCTCTAGCACTACCGACACACAGGCGTTTGAAAAATTAAATACTGAACTTGACAATGTTTCTTCCATTGTAAGTTCAACAAATACTAGCGAAGTGGCTGAAGTCAGCTCCTACCTGTCGAACAATTCTAGTAGCCATATTTCTTTAGTAAGAGAAAATGCCTACTACAACATGACCGATGAAGACCAATTAAGACAAGCGGTACTTGAACTGAATAGTATTTTAAAGTCAAGCACTAGCAATAAATACAAACTAGGTCAAAAAAATGCAAGTGCTATAGTCGAGCTTGCAAACACTCTAAAATCTAATACAACAAAATTATCTGACACTAAAAAAGATGTCAAGACATATGTAAATAGGATTAAAAGATTTTCAAATGTCAATACGATCAACTACCCTCAAATGATGAGCGCTTATAATGCACTTAATTCACTCATGAATGAAAGACAAACATATCTTATCAACATCTATGCAACTTTACAGGAAATCGACAATATTCTTAGTGAAAATCTAGTACAAACTACAGACAACCAAAATGATGTCAACACTTTAGATGAAAATGCCACTCGATACCCAAATAGCACTTCCCAAAATATCTACTATGATTATAGCAATTCAAATTACAGCGAAAAAGATAGTATAAATCAGAGCTTAATCAATAATAATCAATCAAACACTAGAAATAATAACCAAAATTTACAGACAAGTAAAAGGTCTAATAAATCAAATAATATAGACACATACAAAAACGGCAAAACAAACAATCAGGAAAGCAATACAACAATTAATCAAAGTGGTGTCAATGAAAACACAAACTACCAATATAATAATACTCAATACGGCAACAATGGTTATAATAATTATAACAACGGGTATAACAATTTAGGATATAGAAATGGCGCATACAATCGAAACGGAAGAATTAATCCAAATAGAAACACCGATACTTTTTATCCAACACGAAGCAATATTGACACATATCGATATAGACCAAATTTTAATACCTACAATTATGGATACAATAACTTAAATAGATATAATGGTTATAACTCTAACAATACTTATTATAATGATTACAATAATAATGCAGTCGTCGCAAGCGACTTAAATAATAAAAATCTTGAAGATGAAAAATATAATAATGAAATGCAAAATGTAAAATCACAAAATAATACAAGGGAAAACAACCGCGTTATCAATAATCAGACTAATAAGAATAGAACTATTATAAAGGATGATAATAACTTAGTAGCCTATAATGGAAATCAATCTATTTCTAATTTAAATCAAAACTCGAATTACAATTTTAATCAAAATCAACAAGAGGAAGCAAATTTTCAAAATACAGATAAAATTGATATAAGAGAAAATCAAAAACAAAGTCAAACAAATACTTTAATGAATGACGGAAGAAAAGAAGATATGCTTCGTGAAAAAGGAATAAATAAAATAAAATCAGATAGAACAGGTAAAATTGTACAGAGCGAAACTAGCAAAAAAGATAAGACCGATAAAATGAATACACCATATAAAAAAGATAATATAAAATTACAAGAAATAGGTACAGCAAAGATTTCAAATTCATTTAAAGACAGTAAAGAAGAAAGAATCAACCCTTTAAATATCCATCAAAGTTATAACAACATATTAAGATTTGATAATGTAACAAAAAGACCAATTACAGAAGATCAACCAAAGATTGCAAGAGATAATAAAATTTCAAAAGTTGAAAGATCGTGATTTTAAAAAAGCTATCCTTACAGATTGGATAGTTTTTTACTATTATATTGATAAAATATAATCTATCTATATCTTGTATATTGTATATGAATAATACATACTATATCTAGGATAATTTTTTACGCAGGTTATCTAAGATTTTACTTTCAAGACGAGAAACTTGAACTTGGGATATATTTAATTTTTGAGCAATTTCACTTTGTGTCTTATCAAAATAATATCTTAAAAGAATAATTTTCTTATCTCTGTCGTCAAGCTTTTTTATAACTTCCTTGAGTGCAATATTGTCAAGCATCTTTAAATTATAATCTTCGTCACTCTTAATTCTATCTACAAGCATACAGCCATCTTCCCCTTCCTCAATAGGAGAATATATTGAAATTGGCATGCGAGATGAATCCATAGCCATAATGATATCCTCCTCATCAACATTGAAATTTTTAGCTATTTCTTCTATGCTTGGTTTTCTCTGATTTTGCGAAAAAAAACTTTCAACAAATTTGTTGATTTGCAAGTTTAAACTCTTTAATGCACGAGATACTTTTATTACCCCGTCATCTCTCATAAATCTCTTTATTTCACCAATCACCATTGGCACGACATAAGTCGAAAACTTTACTTCGAACCCAGCTTGAAAGTTTTTTATAGCCTTTAAAAAGCCCATACAGCCTAATTGATAAAGGTCTTCATATTCTATTCCTTTTCCCTTAAATCTTTTTATAATGCTTTTTATGAGTGGTG
Organism: uncultured Clostridia bacterium; assembly: GCA_944349615.1. GTDB lineage: Bacteria > Bacillota > Clostridia > Christensenellales > UBA1242 > Caccovivens. The sequence goes on along the minus strand of CALVNK010000068.1, from coordinate 1,051 downwards.
AATTTTCTTCGAGAAGCACCGTTTTCGCATCTTTATCACCCTGCTGAGCAAGAGAGACTAAACGCAAAATCTCCTCATTATCCAGCATTCCCCACCTGCAAAAGCGAATTGCCTATCTGTTTATACATTGTAACTTTTAAACCCTTTGAATCGTTGTTTTCAACTTCAACGCGATCCATAAAACTTTCCATAACAGAAAAACCCATACCGCTACGCTCTTCACTAGGTTTTGTAGTAAAGAAAGGCTCTCTGGCTTTTGCAATATCCTTGATTCCTACACCATGATCACTTATGGTGATCTTAATTTCATTGCCTTCAATATCACATCTCATAGTGATAACTCCGCTATGACTTGTAGGATAAGCATGCACTACGCAATTTGTGACCGCTTCGCTGACCGCCGTCTTTATATCGCCTATTTCTTCCAAAGTCGGATTTAATGGTAAACAAAAGCCTGCCACACACATTCTTGCAAATCCTTCATTTACTGAAATCGCCTTAAACTCTACTTCCATAAAATTTGAATACTTCATTTCTTTCTCCTTTAAACAATTTTTGGCATGATATCATACAGCCCTGTCATCTTAAATATTTTCTCTGCATGTGATGAAGGATTACAAATAAATATAGGAATATGCTTATCTTTCATCTTCTTATATCGTCCTATAAGAACACCTATGCCTGTACTATCCATAAATTCAAGTTCAGATAGATCTATAATAATTTGATTGAAATCACTGCCTGAAAATAGTTTGTCAAGCGTCAGCCTTGTGTGCAAAGCTGAATTTTCATCAAGCTCGCCACATAACAGCACATACAATGTTTTTTTATATATCTTGCTTTTTATATGCATAAAATTCTCCTTTGTTCAAAAAAATTTTATCATATATAAAACTGCATATTATGACTTAGATTGTCGAAAATGAATAAAAAAAGGAGAAAAGCAAAATTTACTTTTCTCCTTAAACTCTTTAATGTTAAGTATATCTAAATATTTATAATACGTACACAACCTGGTTGCTACAAAAAGAAGATGAAATACTCTTAAATA
>CALVNK010000067.1 GCA_944349615.1 uncultured Clostridia bacterium | reverse complement strand
GTTTTTTATTATTTTAAAAGTTTGCTATAATAATTAAAAGTAATTAAGGAAGGGAGTTAGTATGGATAGATTGTATAAAAGACCTGAATTTGTTGATTATGATGAGGCATTTAACACATTCACCGAAGAGCGTAAAAAGATGAATGAGATTATTTCGTCAGAAGACTATGATGAATTTGAAAAGCAATTAAAGTTTTTTAAATTGTGTGCAGGGCAGGGTAATCCAATTTACATGGACCTTCTTGCCTATTACTATAAAACAGGGATAGGAGACTTGCTTGGGGAAAACTATGACAGATATATGTCATGGGAAATTTTGGCTGCGGCGCGTGGAAATGAGTTTGCGATAGAAAAATTGCAGTTTTTGTTTAATACAGCATTCGATGCAATTTTAAATGATGAGAATTATGATGAGATATGCTATAAAAATGATATAGATGACACAAACGAACTCTATAAACTTGGCAAAAACATTTGTAAAATGCTCGTGAGAGAATTGTCGCTTTTCCCTGTCGATCTAGCCGGTGCAAAAGATGAAACCGTGAAATATACTCAGGAAAGATTCATCTATTATCGAAAGAAAATCGACGAAATAGTTGAGCCTACAATCAAATTCCTGCTTTCTTAAATTTTTTATAATAAAAATGCCGGATATCTTTCCAGCGTTTTTTTTGTGCAAAATAAGATTGTTTATTACTTAAATATTTCGCTTGTTAGAGACAATCTATCATTTATTATATTTAATAGTTGTTGCTCAAAAGATGACAGCGCGCTTATTTCAATCAAATTTTTTATAAACGATGCTTCTTTTCCTACAAGACAAAGAAAGTTTAAGGTTTTATCCCTTTTCATATTGAAAGTTTTTAAAGGTTTTTCATAGTCGAAGATTACTCGTAGTTTCTTGATTTGTCTTTCATTAAGCGAGTACAGCCTACTTGTATTAAGAAAGCCCGCCATATTGAAAAGGCAGGTTTTGATCATTGCGATATCATCAAAGATTGCTTCAACAAGCGCCTCATTTTTGACTTCTTCTACCTTTAAATATATTCCGCCATGTTTTTTAGTTGCCTTAGCGTAGGCAAGTGCCATTTTTTCATATTCTTCGATCGATAAAAGCTTATCATCTTCATAACTCATATTGCCAGCCCCTTTGTCTTATTTATTCCTTTCAAGATTAAGATGTGACGAATAATAAGGCTAAATTTTTAAAGCTTAAAGTTTTTGAAGGATTTTTTGATATATATAACTTTTAAATACTGCAATATTTTAGTAAAAATTATCATTAATATGAATATTAAAAATCAAGAAAATAAATTATATTTACTAAACTAAATTATTTAATCTTTAACAAATTGCAAGATATCTTTTATATTATTAGTAAAAATGTATGCATTCCAAATTTTAGAATTCTCATGATCTGTGTCATCGGGATTTAGGCAAAGCGTTTGCACGCCTGTTTTGCTTACACATTCGTCATTTGAGCCGTTGCCAACAAAGAGTATAGCTTGCGGTTTAACATTTTTTGTTTTCATAATTTTTTTAATAAAGTCGTCTTTCTGCTCATCTAAAAAATCCACGTTTTTCCCAGCAGAAACGACGCCTTGCTTATCAAACAGGATCTCATATCCTTGAATATCAGTTATATATTTTTTTAGACCGGATAAAGTTTGATCAATTAAATTTTTTATACCAGATGAAAGGATATAAATTTCCACACTATTTTCATATAGCATTTTAAAAAGATCACCAACTCCATCTATTAGCACGGTCTTCTTTGCGAGTTGCTTAAAAAAAGATGATGTAACTCTTTTTTCTTTCAGATGATCAATAATGAGAGAAAACCATTCCCTGTGTGTTATTTCTCCTCTTTTAAACATCGAATAGAGTTTTTCATCAGTTTTGAGGTCATCTAGAGCTTTCCACATGTTAAACCAAGAGTTTGTACCTTTTTCACTTTTGGTCAGCGTACCATCGTAGTCAAAAATAACAATTTCCGTTTTCATAAAAATAGTCCTTTTGTAATTTGTTTTTTATTATCGTAAGTATAAACATTAATATTACAAAAATGTCTTTATCATTTTTACATTATTATTTAAAATTGTCAATCTTTTATCATTAAAAATGCTTATTTATATATTATTTTCAACAAATCTCTATATTTTCTAAAAACTGGCTCATTTCCGCTATAACCTTTAGGATTTAATGGAGAAGGATGATATATTGGCAAGAGTAAAAAGGTTTTATCACCTATTTGAATTTGATAGACATTGCCAACAACATTACAAAATCTTTTAATTTTTTCGCCAAGCAAAATTTCAGTTGGCACTTTACCCATTGTAAGAATATAATCGCAAGGTAATTGCAAAAGTTGTCTTTCTAAGATTTGCTTGCAATTTTGAGCGGATTTTGTAAGACATTTTCGATCTTTTAGCACACATTTGCAACACTCAGTAAAATATATATCATCAATGGTTATATCTAAAATGGACAATAGTCTTGCAAGTACTCGTCCACTTGCCTGTAAGTTGCCTTCACTATTATAAAAGGCGCGTCCTGAATTAATCCAGCCATCAAGGGCAGGACTTTCGCCGACAATTATAAAGTTTGTCTTACCTTCTTGCATTATTACACTAGGCTTTAGTTTTACATTATCACCACATTTAAAGCATTCAAATTTTTTGGCTATCTTCATAGTACTCCTTTTAAATAATTTTTATTATTTGCTTTTAAGAAAAATAGATTATAGATTTTTTTGAATTATGACTATACTTTCTTATAATAAAACGCCCAAAACCAGTCATTTAGGGTTGCTTTACTCCTAGCTTACGTCACAAACTACGCTCAAGCGAAAATTACTTTGTAATTTTACGCGGCTGTCGCTCGTTTGCTCCTTTTCCCCAAAAATCTTACGATTTTCGGGATACCCCAGAACACCCTAAAAATCTTACGATTTTTAGGGAACCAGATAGAAAGTGGCTAAGCCACTTTTTCGAGCACAAGCCTTCGCTTGTTTCGTTTGCAGTCTGTTATTTGTCGACACACTGAGATAGGCATAATCTTTTGCCTATCTTATTTTAACTGATCAACATAAATATAGTCAACTCCATGTGTAGCTAAAAAATTTACAGCCGACTGATTATGCACGGTATGCACTGCGATATCCTTGCCTAAATCAATACCTGTTTGATTGACAACCCACCAATCAGAAGGCCAAAGCACAATGGTATCAATATCTTCATAGTCTGAAAAGTTTTTCTTAATTTCCATAGGCGAGTATTCTGTCTTATAGTTTGTATACCAATATCTATCAAAGTCAAAGTGCTCTTTCATGTCATGGTAATTTTCTAGACTGTAAACTTGAACAATAAATCTTGAGTATATATCAAAATTTCTTGCGCTTGCAATCTGTACCATATCTTGTAAAAGCGAGAGCGAATCGCTTTCCTTTGTATCGAAAACTATCTTGACATCTTTAAAAATTTCTAGTTGCTCTAACAGCCATTCATAAGTCATGCCAGTATATTTCCCTTCAAGTTTATAGGAAGTAAACTCATCATAAGTTGGCCGATTTTTCAAACTAAATCCATCATTATGTTCAAATAGGTGCGAAGCGACTATTTTGTCATCGCTTGTATAGAGAAAGTCCACTTCAATATATTTTTGACCGTTTTGAACATTCTGCAAAAATCCTTCTTGACTATTTAGATATGGCGTGCCGTCCATGCCACCACCTGCATGAATAACATAATTAAATGAGACTGGCAATGGTACTATTTTTGCAAGACCTACGATGACAGGCGAAAATAAAAATATCAGCGAAAGTATAAAACCTGTTGAAAGGATCACTTTATGTTTAGGTTTTAGACATAGCAAAACTATGCAAGTGATGACGATCGCCATTTGAAAGGCAAATAGAATATAAAATGCGACAAAGTTTACAAAGTATTTTATTATCTCTAGTGCAACAAATATAATTAAAAGCGAAAGTATAATGTAAAATTTTTTCATAATATAGTTTAAGCATCGCTCATTAAAATATTCCGCATATTTTAATAAGTTCTTTTAATCTCCTTTGAGCCATTATACTTTGGCGGGGGGGGGTTGTCAAGTGATATAACTAGAAAAATAATTAAAATTTAATCATGAAAATACTCTAGCACAAGTCTTGGTATTTAGTTAAAAAAAAGAAGAAAAAATCAAGCCTTTTAACTTTAAGACAATTTATCAGATAGTATGTCTATTATTCTTTTGGTTTATTGCAAGTCC
>CALVNK010000066.1 GCA_944349615.1 uncultured Clostridia bacterium | reverse complement strand
TTGGACATACACTTGCAAACTTTTCTGGTGTCAAAAAAATTTCATCATCATAATATTCAGTTATAGGTATCATAATTTACTCCTTTCCGAAATTTCGGCATATTTATTATACCATACTATATTAATATAGTCAAATTTAATAAATTCGATTGACATTAAAAAAACAAATGAATATAATAGGGTTAATAAATCTTATGATATAGGTTTATTAATTTAATCAAAATGGCGGAGTAGACAAAGTAGCTGTAAATTTTTCTTACAGAGATAGGGCGGTAGGTGCGAGCCTGAAAGGAAAACTACATGCGAATTACAACTATTTCAAGTTTTGCGCTTAGAGCCTTGCGAAACAGGTGTAATAAGGAGCAAAGGAAAATCGATATTTAGCGGTTAGGTAATTTCACATTACCGTGTCCGCGTAAAGAATATTGGTTGTCCCCACGCTTAAATTTAGGTGGTACCACGAATGCACGCTTCGTCCTAAAAAACGGATAGGCGTGCTTTTATAATAATAAGGAGAAATTTATGAAAATCGACAAAAATCTATTTCAAACACTTAAGGAGCGTGGGCTTTTATATCAATGTACTGATGAAAAAGCACTACAGGAATTACTTGAAAGTGGTAAGCCTATTTCGCTATATGAGGGAACAGATCCAACGGCGGATAGTTTGCATATTGGCCATTGTGTCCCTTATTGCATTTTACGAAGATTTCAAAAAGCAGGTCATAAAGTCTATCTTTTGATGGGCGGTGCTACCGCATGCATTGGTGATCCGAGTGGCAACAAACAAATAAGAAAGATTATGACTAAAGAGCAAATTCAGCAAAATGTTGAATCTATTAAAGACAGTCTATCAATTTTTTTGGACTTCGAAGGTGAGAATAAAGCAGAAATAGTCAATAATTATGATTGGTTTAAAGATATTAACTATATTGATTTTATGCGAGAGATCGGTTCTAAATTTAATGTTAACGAGATGCTGTCAAGTGAAATTTATGATAATCGTCTTCAGGAAGGTGGTCTTACATTATTTGAACTTGGCTATATGCCAATGCAGGCCTATGATTTCGTACACTTAAACAAAGAAAAGGGGTGTACGCTTGAGTGGGGCGGTGCAGATCAATGGGCTAATATCGCGGCTGGTGTCAAACTTGCAAGAAAACTCTCTTTTGACGATGGAGTAGAAAGAAATATGATTGGTGCGACTAATCCTTTACTTCTTACTCCAGAAGGCAAGAAGATGGGCAAGACTGAAAAAGGTGCAATTTGGATTGACAAAGATAAGATCTCTGCATACGATTTTTACCAAGGGATTTATCAAACTCCAGATGCATGCGTAGAGATGATGTTTGCACTATTTACAGATCTGCCAATGCAAGAAGTACGCGATTTAATTGCTCAAGATATAGTAAAAGCGAAAAAATTCTTAAGTTTTGAAATGACTAAGTTTATTCGAGGCGAAGAAGATGCTATCAAGGCAAGAGATATGAGTGAAAACCTCTTTTCTCAAGGTGGAGATGATGCTCCACAAGTGGAATATTCTAAAGAAATCGTTAAAAATGGTGTCAATATTTGTCAATTCTTAAATGAAATAGGAATTGCACCATCGAAAAGTGAGGCTAGAAGGCTTATTCAAGGCGGAGCAATTACTATTGGCGGAAATAAAATAAGTGACTTTAATATAACTATTGATTTTAATAATTTTGAAAATGATTCCGTGCTTGTTAAAAAGGGAAAAAAAACTTTTATAAAGGTCATTTTGAAATGAAACTATTAAAATCGATCGAGCTAATTGAGAAAAAATCTAGATTTATAGGGTTTTTAATAGAATGTGATAATTCTGACGAGATTAAAAAATTTTGTGATGAGTTAAAACAAAAGCATAAGAAGGCTACACATATTTGTTATGCTTATCGTTTTAAAGTACCTTTTGCTGAAAAAGCGGTCGATGATGGAGAACCATCAGGAACAGCTGGAAGACCAATTTTAAATGTATTACAAAAGAAAGATCTATATGACCATGCAATTTTTATAGTACGATATTTTGGTGGAATTAAACTTGGAGCTGGTGGGCTTGTGCGGACTTATAGTAAAGTTGCAAGTGAGCTAGTTAAAACATTATCTTAAATCATGGCTAAGAATTTTAATTGAATATATATTTCTTTCAAGGAGAAATTATGATAGTAACTGAGATAAGAAAGATAGGTAAAGGCAACAGATATTATCTATATGTAGATGACAATCTTTTCGGTATAATTGAGGCGGAGATACTTGCAAGGCATCACATGAAGCAGGGACTTGATATTGGCGAAAAGGAACTTGAAAAAATCAAAATAGAAAATGGTGATTATGCATGTTTCAATCGCGGACTTGCTGTTCTTGCAAAGAGTATGAAAAGTGAAAAGATGCTTAGAGATTTTTTAAAGGGCAAAGGTTATCCTTTGCAGTGCATTGATAGAGCTATAGACAAACTTAAAGAATATGGCTATATTGACGATGAAAGTTTTTGCGAAAATTATATAGCGACTTATTCTTCTTCAAAAAGCAAGCGTAAAATAAAGTATGAGCTTCTTTCAAAAGGTGTTGACGAGCAAATTATAGAAGATAAACTAGCAACCGTTGAAGATGAAGAGGAAGAAGCAGTTTGCAGAAGACTTGCTGAAAAGTATTTGAGAAATAAGGAGTTTGACCTAAAGACCAAGCAAAAATATTTTAATTCTATGCTAGGAAAAGGTTTTGATTATTCGCTTATATTAAAATTGTGGGAGGAAATCACAAATGATAGGGATTGACTGTATTGATATTGAAAGGGTTGATAAAAGTGACGAATTTTTACAAAAAATAGCCCGCGATGGAGAAATTGAATATATAAAAAAATCTTTTTGTGAAAGTTTGAGATTACAAAGAACAGGTGCATTATTCTGCGTAAAGGAAGCTGTTATGAAGGCACTTGAAATGGGTAAAAACAGTGGTGTGGTCTTTAAAGATATCGAGCTTTGTCACGAAGACAGTGGTAAACCTTTTGTAAAACTTCATGGCAAAGCACTTGAAAAGTTTAATGAGTGTTTTGCGAGTAAAAAAATTGAGATTTCTCTTTCGCATACGCCGTTAGTAGCTATGGCTGTTGCTATAATTAATTAAATATAATAAAACAAATGTAGTAGTGTTTTTGACTAAAAGCAAAATAGGTTGTTAAACGCAATCTATTTTTTATTAGCCAAAAAATTCAAACGCATAAAGATAAGAATTTTATTTAAACTAAACTTGAATGTTTATTTTTTTAGAGAAAAGGTGATAATTTAAATGAATTTAAGAAAATATGAAAGCGAGTTAAAAAAATATGCTAAAAATGTCGTCACAGGTAAAGACGATTATATTTCTTTTGTTTTAGATGCAAATTTTGGTAACGAATCGCATATTATGCAAGTAGGGAAAGAAAATTTTAAATTTTATAAAGATTTAGAAAAAGAAATTACCCTATTTGAAAAAGCAGAACTTGAAGATCTGCAAAATTTAGGAGAATATGGAAGAGGTAAAAAGAGGTGAAGTTTATTATGCTGATTTAAGCCCTGTTGTTGGAAGCGAACAGGGTGGCGTTCGCCCTGTACTCATTATCCAAAACGATGTCGGCAACAAATATTCTCCAACCGTTATAGTGTCAGCTATCACAAGTCAGCTTGGCAAGGCAAAACTTCCTACTCATATTGAACTTCCTGCAGAAAAATATAATTTACCAAAGAATTCGGTTGCGTTGCTTGAACAAATTAGGACTCTAGATAAAAGAAGGTTGCGTGAAAAGGTGACTACACTATCAGCCGAAAAAATGCGAGAAGTAAATAAGGCTATACTTATATCTCTGGGATTTTAAATGTACTTAATAATTTAAAAAATTTTATAAATTCGTATTCCATAATAATAAAAATACAAACTTTAAATTTTTTATTTTATTTTTTTCTGACAAGCCAATCAAATTAAATGATATTGCAAGATAAAAATATTAATAATATAATGACTAAAAAAAAGATCAAGCTTGACCTTGATCTTAGTTTATTTAATGGCAGGGGTGGAAGGGGCGACGCGTAAAGAAAACAAGCCGGTGAGCTTGTTTTTAGCGAGCATGCAAGTTTGCATGCGGCAAGCCGGGAGCGACTCGTTCGCGGTCTGGAAGGGCAACCTCGAACCCGTGGGGTTCGATTCCAAGAGTAAAGCAAAATAAAAGACCAAGTTCAGACTCAGTCTTAGTTTATTTAATGGCAGGGGTGGAAGGGGCGACGCGTAAAGAAAACAAGCCGGTGAGCTTGTTTTTAGCGAGC
>CALVNK010000065.1 GCA_944349615.1 uncultured Clostridia bacterium | reverse complement strand
TCAGTGTGTCGACAAAATAACAGACTGCAGAGAAACAAGCGAGGCAAGGCTCGAAAAATGCCCAAAGCCAGGAGTTTAGTATACCTAAATGACTGGTTTTGGGCGTTTTTCAGTAAACGAAGCAAGAAAAATTATGAATAATTTTTCGGTCGCGCCGTTTGTCTACAGTATGAGGTCAAGATTGTTGACCTTTTTTATTTCTAATTCATTCAATTTCATAAAATAATATTTTTAGTTATTATAATCATCGTCTTTTTCGCTGTCCGCTTTATCGTTCATGCTTTGTTCTATCGTTTTTTCTTCGGCGTCTTCTTCCTTTTCACTCTTTTTGGTTTTTGCATTTTCATTGCTGTTTTTATCCTTTTTTCGCGAGAAAAAGTTGCCCAGTTTTTGTCCTTGTCGTTCTACAAAACTCTCAATCTGCTTTTCATAGCGCCAAGATAGATAAAATAGGATAATGCCGATTACTATCAAGATGATCCATACAATTATACCCCACCCATGAAAAGGAATTATATCTCCGCTTCCGAAAAAGCAGGTGCAGGCAATGACGATAGGTCTAGTGATTAGGTTTGTGATCAAGAAAAACCTAAAATTTAGGTTGATTGCGCCTGCAACTATGCATAGTATATCATCAGGAAAAAAGGGAAAAAGCATCATTAGAAAAAATACATATTTTCCTTTTGCAAGTTTCTCTTCCCACTTTAGTGTGGATTTATAGCCTATTACCCATATAATCAACCTTCGCCCAAGTTTTTTACCTAAGAAATAGGCAAACAAACTTCCAGACAGGACTGCAAGCAGGCTTATGCCAAAAGCTATCCAAGTGCCAAATACAAGCGTGCCGGCAAGTGTTGTGACAACGGCAGGAATTGGTAAGAATGTAGTCTGCAAAAATTGGAAGATGAAAAAGATTAGATAGCTGTACGCTCCGCCAGAGAGTATCACCTGTTGCAGTTTTTCGGCGCTGTCGATCTTCGCAAGTGTGCCTGAAAGTTGAAGTGGAAGATAGATTGCAAGGCATAGCAAGATGAATACCACAAGAATTATTGTGAGTTTTATTGCTTTTGCCTTTCGCTCGGCTTTTGGAGAGATATTCATCATCTCAAGTTTGATTTCGGTTTGATCGTCATTTTCGTGATTTTGAATTTTATCTTCTTTCACAACTTTTTGATCATGACCACCTTGCGCTTTTTCACTTTCTTGTTTTTCTGTTTTTTCTTTTTCAGCAAAAAAATCTTCTCGCGTGTTATTTTCGTTTTGATCATGTTTTTGAGAAGAATTGTCTAAAAAATTTTCACTTTTTGTTTTTTTGTCTTTATTTTTCATATCTTTTTTTATATGTTGCTTTAAAGCAATGATAACACACTTATATATTTTTGACAAAGATTTAAAAACATTTTCAAAATAAAAAAGTCAAAAACTCTTTTTTTTATAATTAATATATGTTATAATTGCTAAGCAATAATTATTTTTATGATCTAAAGGAGATATTATGAAAAATAAAGCGATTACAAGTAGAGACGTTGACTTCGCAAAATGGTATACTGATATTGTACGAGAGGCGCACCTTGCCGACTACTCAGGCGTCAAGGGTTGTATCGTTTTTGAACCAAACGGATATGCAATCTGGGAAAAAATGCAAAAGGTGTTAGATGAAAAATTTAAGGCGCTTGGTCACCAAAATGTGTATTTGCCACTCCTTATTCCTGAAAGTCTTATGAGAAAGGAAAGCGAACTTATTGAAGGGTTTGCTCCAGAAGGTGCTTGGGTGACAGAGGGCGGAAAAAACAAACTTGAAGAGCGTATGATTATTAGACCTACAAGTGAGACACTTTTCAGTGATTACTATGCTAGCATTGTAAAATCTTATAAAGACTTGCCACTTTTGTATAATCAATGGTGCAATGTCATGCGCTGGGAAAAGGAAACAAGACCATTCCTTCGTACTCGCGAATTCTTATGGCAAGAAGGTCACACTGTCCACGCTAGCGAAGAGGAAGCAAAAGCAGAAACTGATAGAATGCTTAATGTCTATAAGGACTTTTTTGAAAACTACCTTGCCATCCCTGTCATAACAGGCCAGAAGACAGAGCGCGAAAAGTTTGCAGGTGCAGAATATACTTGCACGGTCGAAGCACTTATGTACAATGGCGTTGCCTTGCAAGGTGCAACCTCTCACTATTTCGGACAAAAATTTTCAAAAGCCTATGGCATACAATTCTTAAATAAAGAAAATAAACTCGAAAACGCCTATCAGACATCATGGGGCGCATCAACTCGAATGATCGGCGGGCTTATCATGGTGCATAGTGATGATAATGGGCTTGTGCTTCCACCTAAGATTGCGCCAAGGCAGGTAGTTATTGTGCCTATCGGACAAGATGAAGAAATCACGTCACTTGCTGATAAGATCAATTCACTTCTCAACACAAACGGCATTGTTTCATTTGTAGATAAAAGCGAAAAATCGCCAGGCTTTAAATTTGCTCAGCATGAAGTAAACGGAATTCCAGTCCGAGTTGAGATCGGCAAGCGCGACCTTGAAAATGGCAAGATATGCCTTGCAAGACGCGATACTAGAGAGCGCATTCAAATAGAAAACGATGACAATATCGTCAAGAATATTCAACATCTCTTAGATGATATCCAGTCTAATCTATTTAATACAGCACTCCGTCGCAACCAAGAAAAGACATTCACAGCCTTCACCCTTGACGATGTCAAAGATATTATGTCAAAACAGCCAGGCTTTGTAAAGGCAATGTGGTGTGGCGATGAGAACTGCGAACTTAAAATGAAGGAAATTCGTGGCACAAAATCTCGTTGCATACTTGAAAATGAAAAGCCTATCAGCGACAAATGCGTTGTTTGCGGTAAAAAAGCAAAACACTATGTCGTATGGGGAATTCAATACTAAAAATAACATTTTTTAATACTGTGAAAACATTTTCATAGTATTTTTTTATTAAATTATAAAAAATTTAAAAAAATACGCAAAAAATATTGTTTTTTGTTGAATTTTGGATGATTTTGTTGTAATTTAATAGAAAAAGGACTTTATTTTGAAAAAGTTATTTAAATATTTAACTTTATTTTCTTTGATCTTGTGTTTTGCTTTTTTAACATCTGCTTGCGGGCAAGATAAGATCTATTATACAGTAAACAAGATCGACAACGTAAACATCTATATTGAAAAAGATGGCAGACTTATAAAAAATCAAAACGGCTCTTTAAATAAAGATCAAGAATTTTATATTTGGGTTGTTGTAAATGATGGCTTTACTTTAAGCGAGGACTTTAGCGTCCTTGTAAATGGCAACTCTGTTTTTATGTCAATATATGATGGACATAGTTACAAAAGCAATAGCATCAAAATGGATGAAGATTTTACTATTGACTTGCAAGGCGAAATAGAACAAACAGGATATATCATAGAAAACATAACTTTCTCTTGCGAAGACGAAATCCTTAAAAATTTTATGTTACGCTTTGATAATAAAACTATGGAAAACCTAAGCCTTGACAATTCAATATCACTTTTAGATTTTAAAGATTTTTATCAAAATAATGATCTAAAATTAATCTATAACTATGGCGACGAAATGGAATTATATCTATACTCTCCTAGCAATGCGTATAATTTAGACCTTGCTCTAACAGATACTCATGGCAAAAATCTATACAACTACGGCAAAGGCTATAATTCCTACGGCGAACTTCAATTTTCTATATGGTTTATAAGTCAAGCAAAGAATATTGTAATTGAATTTAAGAAAAAGTGATTAAATTTTGATAAACATTTAATTTGAATCTTAATAATTACATTATTTATTCTAATGAAACACAAAATACCCCTATTGACTTGAAGCATATTTTTAGTTATAATAATAATGTATATATAACATGTATTATATATCTTTATATATAAAGGAGATAATTATGACACAAGACGAATTAAATAAAAAACTTTTTAATGCGGTTTCAGGTAATAGAATTTCAGAAATTGAGCAACTTTTAAAACAAGGGGCAGATGTCAATGCAAAGGATAAAAATGGCTGGACCCCTCTTTATTGGGATGCTTTTAAAGGAAATATTGACATTGGTAAGTGCCTAATTGAAAATGGTGCGATTGTCAATGCAACGGATAAAGATGGCTGGACTCCTCTTCATGAGGCTTTGAGTTGGAATCAAATCGGCGTTGCTAAGCTTTTAATTGAAAATGGTGCCGATGTAAATGCAAAGGATGGGGATGGAAGGACTCCTCTTCATTGGGCTTTGAGTTGGAATCAAATCGGCGTTGCTAAGCTTTTAATTGAAAATGGTGCGGATGTAAATGCAAAGGATAAAAATGGCTGGACTCCGCTTCATTGGGCTTCGCGTTGGAAGCAAATCGGCATTGCTAAGCTTTTAATTGAAAATGGTGTCGATCCATTTATTAAAAACAAGGATGGTCAAACTCCTCTAGACTCGTGCAATAATGATACAATTCGAGAAATGCTTGAAAAATACATGAATGAATATAATCAAACAATAGATGAAACA
>CALVNK010000064.1 GCA_944349615.1 uncultured Clostridia bacterium | reverse complement strand
GGGGGATTAGCTCAGCTGGCTAGAGCGCTTGCCTTGCAAGCAAGAGGTCATCGGTTCGATTCCGATATTCTCCACCAGCATGACTATCCTCAGGATAGTCATTTTTGTTTTATAAGCATGTTTTTGATGTTTGACTATTTAGTCAACAATCATTTTATATATGCTAGACATAGAAAATTTAGAAATTAAGACTTAAATATTACATTTACTACAAAAAATTATATTATAATTTTAAAATTACTATTGAAAATATAAATATAATGTGATATAATAAGACTAAACGGAGGGATTATGTCTAAACATTTGATAAAAATATTGTCTGTTTGTGCAATGGTCATACTTTTACCTTTGATTATAGTGGGAGCAGCTCTTTGTATTACTGAAGCAATTCCTGTTACTCTTACAATTTATCAAAGTGGCAATGAGGGAGACTATATCTATGTAGATAGTACTCTTGCGCCAAGCGCACAAATTTCTATATTCCTTAGAGATGACACAAATAGTAATTGGGTAGAACAAGTTGATGAAGAAGGCGATCTTGTTGCCCAAGTTTCTGTGCAGAAAAACGATGAAATCAAGGTGGTTTTCAGTGATTCTGTTGGCTATGATTTTCAGGGCTGGTATAGAGGAACGCCTACCGAATACAATGAAAATTCTACTGCAAGAGAGTCTAAGACAGAATACACTTTCTTTATCAGAGGGAATACATCTCTTACTGCCATTAGAAATGTTATGACCTTTGATGTTCAATATACAGGTATTTATAATGACGGAACAAATATTGCTGATGACGAGAATTTAGTGCTTTCTGAAACTGTGCAATATAATGAGCCACTCTTGACTCTTTCTCCAAAACTTGTGGATGATCAAGCAGCTGAAAATTCTGCTCAGTTTAGGGGTTGGCTTGTCGAGGGTTCTACAGGCGATGTAATCACAAGGGCGAACTTTGCAAATTCTACTATGGAAGGCGAGGTTTACACTCTTTCTGCACGTTGGTCAAATCAAGCAACAGTTATTTACTGGAACAGTCAAAATCAAAGAATAGCAACACATTACTTTACTGCAGAAAATTATTCATCAGATCTTCTTGCTTGGAGCGAAGAATACAACACATTCTTAACTCGTGGTTATCAATTTGACAGTTGGGTAAACGCTAGCGGTGAAGAATATGTTCTGCCTACATCATTTACAGAAGGTGTTTACAATATATATATTAAAGAAACACCAATTGTATATTCAAACACAATTGAAAAGAGTGTAATTGACAATACTCAAACAACTTTAACTTATGATGTTGTAAACAAGTTTGCAGATGGTGTACCTTTTGAAAGAGAATATTATACCTTCAAAGGAATTTCTTATAATGGCAATCTCTATGACTATGATGTAGATGATACAGACCCTAACAATGTAATCACTGACTATGTTTACAATGGCTCATCACTTGGCGATATCATCGTAGAGAATGGTAGCATTGAAGGTGCATACGCTGTATGGCAAAGCAACTATGCTGACTATCAGTGGCAAATGAGATTTGATGGTCCATGGCAAGAGACAAGTGGAGAGCAAGGATTCTTCCCTAACATATATTATTATAATGGTACTAATTATCAACAATTAACACTTTATCCTCTTGAATTTGACTTTGACGTTATGTTTACAATAGAGGACGCAAACAACTACAACTCAGTTCAACTGGAAGACAATGTACTCGATGTCTATAGTCAAATGAAAGGTATCAATGACATTGATTGGAACAGCAACAATTTCTATGCCGACTTAAATAACGATCGACAATTAACCGAAGATGAAAGAGTGGTTATGTCAACAATCACTATGTATACTAATTTTAATCAGGTTACCGATCTTGAACTTTCGGCTACTCAAAAAGATGGATTAACAGTAGGTTTTGTTTTAAATTATCTTGAACAATATATATCTTTATTTACAGATGTAACTTTTGACGCATTGACAAATGTTTATCTCACATTTGAATTTGCATTAGCCTAGCATTCACATAAACTGCCAAAAGCAATAGCGCTTATGGCAGTTTTTGTTTTATGAAAGTCTTTGTAAAAAAATAAATAGTTTAACATCAAATAATATATTTTATCTTATCTATTTCTCGCTTTCTAAAACGGTATATAGAAAAACATAGTACACTTATTTCAATAAAATCAAGTATGGCATTTGTATAGGTCATGCTTAGAATATTATAAATGGCAATCATTAAATTTGGCGCTACCATAAGAATGCGTACAAGATTCATGTTTTTTGTAAACATGGCTAGGTTAAAAATCTCATAACTTACAATTGCAAGAAGGTCAAGTGGCGTTTCAAAGAAAACAAGTCCTAGTACAAGATAAGCAAGTGCGAAGCATATGTAAAGTGTTTTTGATGGAGTTCTGCTCTTTTTTTCAAGGTAAAAAAGTGTGCCGACTCGCAAGATCGAAATGATAGTGTTCGCTCCACCAATTATTACGTCGAGAGCAAAAAAGGATGAGGCGTAGAATATGTTTGCAAGTATTTGATAAAAGAAAAAAAGTTTTTTGGTATTAAAATTGTATGACAGACATACCAAAAAAAGTGCAATTAAACCTAAACCTTGTGCAATCCAAAAACTTAAGCCCATTTTATTCTAATACATGATATTAAAAAAGTGGGACTTTGGTGCAGATTAAATTGTAGGAACTTCTCACATTGTAAGCCAGTCTTGCACAAATCCTTTTAAACTTTTGCAAGCGAAAATCACTTGTGTTTTTTTATGAAAAATGATAGACTATGATTATGGAAATTAAAAATGTCAAATATTTGACCAGTGTGGTGGATGCATCGAAAATCCTGCAGGATGGCAAGGCTGAGTTTGCGTTTGTTGGCAGGAGTAATGTTGGTAAATCTTCGCTTATCAACATGCTTTGCAATAGAAAAAAATTGGCACTTACATCATCTACGCCCGGCAAAACGAAAATGATAAACTACTTTTTAGTCAACAATTCCTTTAAGTTTGTTGATCTTCCGGGATATGGCTATTCAAAGACCGGGAAAAGTCATGTTAAGCGCTGGGCAGACATACTTGAAAAATATCTCCTTTTGTCAAAGCAGTTAAAGCTTGTATTTTGTCTTATAGACTGCAGAATCCAGCCTACTGAAAATGACAAAATGATGATTGATTTTTTATTGTATAACAACATTCCTTTCAAGGTAATATTGACCAAGATAGACAAATTGTCTAAAAGCCAGTTGGCATCGCAATTTGACATAATCGCAAAAGGCCTTGGGCTTAGGAAGGAAAGTTTTTTCTTGTCTAGTAGTAACAACAGAAATGGTCGCGAAGAAATCTTAAATTATATTGAAGGAGTGCTTGCAAGCGAATGATTACAAGGATAGAAGATTATGGATATGATGGCGAAGGTGTGGGCAGGGTGAATGGCAAAGTCTGTTTTGTACCTTTCACGATTGTTGATGAATTGGTGGAATTTGATGTGGCCAAAGAAAATTCAAGTTTTATCAAGGGAAAACTGAGAAATGTAATTGAAAAAGCGAACGAGCGCTCTTTGCCACGATGCGATTTTTTTGGCAGGTGTGGTGGTTGTGCCTACCAGCATTTAAAATATGAAAATGAACTCAATATAAAAAAAAACACTTCTTTCAAGGCAACTGAAAAAAGTGGGGTACGACGGTCAAATTGAGATTGTTGCAAGTCCCCAAGAATATAATTATAGAAACAAAGTCAGACTTTTCGTAAATGATGAGGGTTTGGGATACAAAGAGCGCGAAAGTAACAAGATATGCCCAGTTACTCATTGTGAGATAGCTAATAATTTGATAAATAATGCGATATTATATATAAACGAGTTTATCAAGAATAACAATCTGCAAAACTCTATTGACAGTATAGTGATAAGATGTGAAGGGCAAAATGCACTTATAAATTTTTTCGTAAAACGGAAAGACATTTGCAACTATCAAGGAATTTACCTTGTCTTAGGTGAAAATTGGGGAATTTACGAAACCTATAAGAATAAAATGTATCATAAATTAGGAATTAACAAGTTAGAAACAGACGACTTTAATCTTAAATTAGAATATGGTGTCAACACTTTTCATCAAGTCAATCCCTATGTGGAAAGAATGTTGTATAAAAAAGTGATTGAAAGTGTTACTACAAAAAGCGTTGTTAACTGCTATAGCGGAGCAGGACTTTTGAGCGTATTTCTTGCAAAAGCCGGGAAAAATGTTGAGGCTATCGAACTTGGAGAAGATGAACACAGTGAAGCGGAAAGGCTGAAAGATAAAAATAACATCAAAAATTTAAAAAACTATCAAGGCGATTGTCAAATAGTCTTGCCAAAACTTGACTGCAAGGATAAAACAATAATAGTTGATCCGCCTCGCAATGGTATATCTAAAGAAGTTATTTCATTTTTGAATGAATGTGGAGCGAGAAAAATTATCTATATTTCTTGCAATAGTGCATCACTCGTGCGTGACATAGCCATACTAAGAAACTACAAAATTGTGAAAGTATATCTTTTTGATATGTTTGCAAGAACGGGCGAATATGAGTGCCTTTGCCTGCTTTCACCTATTAATGATTAAAATTTGCAATAAAATTTCAAAATGTTTTTTATGTCAATTAGATTGTTGACAATATTGCATGTGTCATATTATACTTTTTACATCAA
>CALVNK010000063.1 GCA_944349615.1 uncultured Clostridia bacterium | reverse complement strand
TCTCATTTTTTGCAAGTATAATTCCCGTGCGCTTCTTAGGATTTCCTGTGACAGCCACAGGCTTTTCTTTTAATTCGGGTTTTGTAGCACACTCGCAGGACGCAAAAAAATTATTTACATCTGCATGTAAAATAACTCGCTCTTTCGTTTGATTTTTTTCTTCCATTTATTGTATAATTAGATAAATTGCTGGATTTTATGCAAAAAAGTTAGAATAATTTGCATGCCTAATTTTTTTGGTCAAATTAAAGCTGATTTTTTTAGTTTTTTGCTAGCAAGTTTGCAAGTCGAAATCAAACACAAAGAAGGATCTTTATATGGAAAGAAAAGATGATAATTATGTTTTTATAAATAAATTTAAAAATATGTATGTTTCCTTTTTATCGCCACTTACAAAGTATATAAAAATTGATAAAGACAACATTGAAGATATAGAAAAGGCATTGTCAGAACAGGATATTCAGTCGCTTGCTCGTCTTACAATCCTTGATAATGTTCGCGGCGGTGTCAAAGAGTTAAATCTAAAAGTGCCTCTAATAACTTTTGGAAAAAGCCTTTTAAAAGAGTATGGGCTTAATGGCAATATAATTGTAAGCGGAAAGAAGATAAAGTACATTTCTTCACAAGACCTAGTGGGTGATAGGTTGATGGTGGAAATTGAAAGTTTACTTGACTATAACGAAGACAGTTTAAGCGAAATCTCTTCGCTATGTGGAAGCCTAAACTTGCCTATCATTATTAGAATAGGGCAAGATCTTGAAGAAGTTGGAAAAATCGTCAATAAATTCTCTTCTTCGCCTATAGAAACGCTTGAAAGTTTTGGCTTTTTAGATAGAAAATGCTATATATATGGTCTAGAGTATGTTGATAAGGATGATCAAAAACTGATAAAGGACTATGAGGCAACCTGTATATTTAGTCCACAGAGCGATGCAAAGGCTGGACGCGGAGTAATAAATCTATATAATTTCATTTATAATGATATAAAATTTGGTTTTTCAAGCGAAATCTGCTATAATGTTGATATGCTACAAGAGGGCAAACTTGCTTTATTTAATACATCAAATCTTATGTATGAAAGCGATTTAATTGATTGCGACATACTTTTAAACGCACTTTTAACCGAAGATGATAGTGATAGATTACTAATTGATCTATCGTCAAATGAAGTGCCTGAAAACATATTTGATAAGCATATTGAACTTGATAAATACAGTGACGATTATGCGAGATTAAGTAAAATTGCCATCGAGATTGCAACAAAGATAAAGGAGAAAATTTAATGGATATGGTTGAACAATTAGCACAAGAATTCGGACTTAAAAAGGAATATTCACAGAATATTATCAATCTTTTAGATGAAGGCTGTACAATACCTTTCATTGCAAGATACCGAAAGGAAATGCACGGCACTTGTGACGATCAGACACTGAGAGCTTTTAGTGATAGATTAAAATATCTTCGCTCTCTTAATGAAGAAAAAGACAAAGTGCAAAGGGCGATTACCGAGCAAGGCAAATGGACGGATGAAATTGCCGAGGCGCTATCTCAGGCAAGGACTTTGACTGAGGTTGAAGACATCTATCGTCCATATAAGCCAAAGAGAAAGACCAGGGCTTCTGTTGCGATCGCTAAAGGGCTTGAACCTCTTTGCGATATACTGGAAAAACAGAGTAAAGAGTATATCATTGAAAAAGAAGCAGAAAAATTTATCACAGAAGAAGTGACTTCATCTCAAGATGCCATTGCAGGTGCGAAGGATATCTTGGCTGAGCGTATTTCTGATAATGCAGAGCTGCGAAAAGAACTCCGCGCGCTACTTGAAAACAAAGCAACAATTGAGTGTCAGCTTCTTGAAAATGAAAACAATTTAACCTATGAAACCTATGCAAATTTCAAGCAGGAAATCAAAAATCTGCCAAGCCATAGAATACTTGCTATCAATCGTGGTGAGAAAGAAAAGTGCTTAAAAGTTGACATTATTGTAAATCGTGAGCTTGCAATCGGTGTTATAAATAGTTTTTATAAGAAAAACAATGAAGATACTGACAAGCTTATCGAGGAAACAATAAATGATGCATATGACAGACTTCTGTTCCCATCGCTTGAAAGAGAATGTCGCAACAATCTTACGGATAGGGCAAATGAGCAGGCAATCAAGATGTTTGAAGTCAACTTAAAGCCTCTTTTGATGGAAGCACCACTGAAAAATAATGTAATCATGGGACTTGACCCTGCATACAGAACAGGCTGTAAAATTGCTGTAATCGACCAAAACGGAGATGTGCTTGCAACAAGCGTTGTTTATCCAACTCCACCTCAATCAAAAACTGAGCAGTCAATAGAGATATTAAAGCAACTCATAGAAAAATATAGAGTTGACATAATCTCAATCGGTAATGGAACAGCATCAAAAGAAGCAGAGATTTTTGTTGCCGAGCTTATTAAACATGTATCGCGTCCTGTAAGCTATGCAGTAGTAAGTGAAGCAGGTGCTTCAGTCTATTCAGCATCAAAACTTGGCGCTGAAGAATTCCCTGACTATGATGTTTCACTTCGTAGTGCTGTTTCTATAGCAAGAAGATTACAAGATCCACTTGCTGAACTTATTAAGATAGATGTTAAGAGTATTGGTGTTGGACAATATCAGCATGATATGCCACAAAATAGACTTACTGAAGTGCTTACTGGTGTTGTAGAGGACTGCGTTAATAGTGTAGGCGTTGATATCAACACGGCAAGCCCATCACTGCTTAGCTATGTATCTGGACTAAATATGTCGATTGCAAAAAATATTGTGGCATATAGAGCCAAAGTAAAAGGTATAAAGAATAGAGATGAACTTTTAAATGTGCCAAAGCTTGGACCAAAAGCATACGAGCAATGTGCAGGTTTCTTGCGTGTAGTTGGTGGAGAAGAAATTTTGGATAACACAGCTGTGCATCCTGAAAGCTATCCTGCTACAAAGACACTTCTAAAGATATTCGATATGACTGAGAGCGATATAAAAAGCGGAAATGTGACCAATCTTCCAAATTTAATCAAGTTAAAAGGGGAAGAAAAGGTGGCAAGTGAATGTGGTATAGGTGTGCCAACACTTGAAGATATTACCAAAGAACTTCTTAAACCAGGTCGTGATATCCGCGAAAGTATGCCAAAACCTGTTCTTCGCAGTGATGTCATCACAATGGAAGATCTAAAAGAAGGCATGGTCTTTGATGGTGTGGTAAGAAATGTCATAGACTTTGGTGCTTTCGTTGATATCGGCGTGCATCAAGATGGGCTTGTGCATATAAGTCAAATTTCTGATGCTTTCATCAAGCATCCAAGCGAAGTTTTGAAAGTAGGACAGAGAGTCAAAGTCAAGATCTTAAGTGTAGACCTTAATAAAAAACGTATTTCACTTACAATGAAGGGTATTGAAGAAGAATAGGAGTGAACATGAACAAATGTCCATATTGTGATACGACCTACAACGAGGTTTTACAGACTGGATTTGTCGGTTGTGCAAGGTGCTATCAAGAAATAGAGCCTTTAAAGGAAGCGATAAAGAAGATGTATCCAAATAAAAAGCATAAGGGAAAGGTTGTAAAGGTTGATAGTGGAAATTTATGACAATATCGCCATTTCTTCAAGGATACGACTTGCAAGAAATGTAGATGGACTAAAGTTTTATACTAAACTTCAAAGTGAT
This sequence comes from uncultured Clostridia bacterium, assembly GCA_944349615.1. Taxonomy (GTDB): domain Bacteria; phylum Bacillota; class Clostridia; order Christensenellales; family UBA1242; genus Caccovivens. The sequence continues at coordinate 1,011 of CALVNK010000063.1, read as the reverse complement.
ATTGATGCAAAATATATCACAAATTCTGTCATGAAAACCCTTGAAATGTTTGATGTATTCAATTTCCTATCCTTAAGGGAACTATCTTTAAACGAGTGTAATGCACTCTTTGAAAAGCATTTAATCAGCAAAGAACTCATACAAAATAAAGATATATCATCGGTTGCGATAAGTGAAGATGAAAAAATAATAGTGATGATAAATGAAGAAGACCATATAAGAGAGCAGTGTCTTGAAAAGGGCTTCAATTTATACAAACCATATAGACGACTTGAAAAGATAGATGATCAGATATTGAAAAGTATGCCGATAGCATTTGATAAAGACCTTGGCTTTATCACGGCTTGCCCAAGCAATTTAGGTTGCGGGATGCGTGCTAGCGTCATGCTTTTTTTGCCAGCTATAGAAAAGAGTGGAAAGATTGAAAAACTGTTCAGCGATGCCAAGAATAGCGGTCTGACAATACGCGGAATTTTTGGCGAAGGCTCAAAGGCGCAAGGATATTTTTATCAAATTTCAAATTCTTCATCACTAGGCTATAGTGAAGATGAAATTATTGATATAGTCAGTGAGTTTATATACAATGTATGCCAGCTTGAAAACCAAGAAAGACAAAATTTACTGAATTCTAACCAAGAAAAATTAAAAGATGATATATTTAGAAGCTACGGAATTTTAACAAACGCTTTCAGCCTAAAAGAAGATGAAATGATCGAACTTTTGTCGCAGGTCAAACTAGGTCAGGTGCTAGGCTTTATTGATATAAAGAATGACGATAAATATCAAAAACTCTATCATGAGGGAATGAGTGCAAATTTACAAGAAATTTTTGAATTTTTTGACAAAAAAAAGGAAAATATCATAAGAGCAGAGTATATTTCTAAAGAAGTGAAAAATTTAACGCAAAGGAGGTAAAATTTATGAATTATCAATCTTCATCATATTCGGATAATATTCAAAAGGTAATAAAGAATGCAAGCAAATTTGTCTTGCGTTTTGGCTTAAATTTAA
>CALVNK010000062.1 GCA_944349615.1 uncultured Clostridia bacterium | reverse complement strand
GTTAATTTATTTTGAATTTCAACTTAAAAGTTGCTTTTTGATGGTTTTTGTAATATAATATTAGTGGAAGATGCAGTATTCTAGTCATAGTCAGCTTTAAGGACGGCGAAGTAATGGCGTCGAAGGGCATATCGATGAAGTTTCTGGTGCAGGCTTTGGTTGCCCAAACTGGGGCGTGTGCTGGAAGTTAAGATTTTTGGGCGAGCTGTAACGGCATACAGAAGTCGACCCAATTTTCGCGGAGACTCAGTCGGGTGTGAAAGCACTCCCTGAGAGAAGAACCTGCATTGCGGTAAAAGTCGTGTGCAGTGTAGCCTACTTTGAGTGAGTGTACGGGAATCGGGTATCCAACATATTCAACTAATGTCGACGGGCAAGTTGAATATCTGCTCGTGAAACTGCATTTGCAAAACAAGTGAATTACTGATGGCTGTGTCAGAGAAAATCTCTAGACTGTTGCCTTAGCAGGCAAAGACAGGATTATAGTGTGTTCTGAGTGGCGATTCGGTGTTATGTCATGCTTAAAAGGAAACTGCTTAAATGGTGACATTGAGCGCGTGGCTGGGAAATCCGACCGAACCTATGACACAAGGTTTACTGACTTTGTCATCTTCCTAGAGCCTAGCCTATAGGCTCTATTTTTTTATAATATATACTATGTGATGTTAAAATTTTACTATCATAAAATTTTAATAAATTCTATCGAATTTGTATGCTAACGCATACTCATCACATAGTATGTATAACCATCAGCCTCACCCTTGCAAGCAAGTTCGGCTTCCGATAATATAAATTATGTGTAAATCATATTGAATTTATTTAAAAATTTTAATATGACCTTAAACTTTTTAATTTTTTGATTATTGTTTTTTTTATATCATTTTATTTTTAATTTGATTTCTATAAAGAAAAATGTTATTATATATATAAATTAAAATGGAAAATAAAAAGAAACAATCAAAATTTAAAAAGTATTTTAGGTGGCCACTCATTGTATTGGTGCTATCATTTACTCTTTCTATGGCATTTGGCGTATTAAGTGAAATCGCACTCTCGGGAGCAGGAATTGCTATCTCTATTGTTGTTATTGTGGTGTTTTTATTTATCGCAATCATCACAGACATGATAGGAGTTGCCATCACCGCTTGTGATGAGAAAAATTTTCGTGCTATGGCTTCAAGAAAGGTTCGCGGAGCAAAGGAAGCGATAATATTGCAAAAGAATGCCGATAGGGTGTCGAGCATATTCGCAGATATCCTCGGTGATATTTGCAGTATTCTATCTGGTGCGGCAGGTGCTGCAGTTACAACTGCACTCATCACTCAAAGCATGTCAAATTTTTTAGGAATTGTGATTGCTTCACTTGTTTCTGCTGTCATTGCAGCCCTTCTCATATTTGGCAAGGCTTTAATGAAACGATATTCAATGAATCATGCCGATAAGATTGTTTTAATAATGGGCAAGGTTATGAGCATTTTTCATTTTAGCAAAAAAGATAAATCACAAAAAAAGAAAAGTGGCAAGCCTAAGTCAAGTTTGCGTTTTGAAGAAAAAGACGGGCAAGAATTCGCTGTTTTGCCTGCCTCAAGTCTTGAGCAAGAAAACATTGAAGCATCAGCCACAACCGAAACAAACGACAACGATTATTCAAAAGAAATAAACAATAATACACATTCAACCGAACCCAAAAGTGATACCAGCCAACCAAAAAATTGACTTATGGCAAAAAGATAATTATCAAATTTACACCATAGAAATTTAATATAAAAACACAATAAATTTTTCGGAGAAAACTTATGGCAATTTTTACATGGCATAACGGTAATGTACCTGAAGGGATGAAGGTTACACAGGTCTATGGACTTGTATTTACAAAAGATGGAAGAATGCTTTTAAAAGTGGAAAAAGTAGGTGATAAAATAATGTATTCACTTGCTGGCGGAAAGCCTGAACTAGAAGATAATAGCAGAGAAGAAACATTGAAAAGAGAATTTTTAGAAGAGGTAAACACAACTTTACAAGATGGGGCTCTTGTCGTAGGTTATCAACAAGTTGATGAAGAAGATGGCTCGCCTCCTTACGCTCAAATGCGTATGAGCGCAATTATTGACTCTATAGGAATAAGACAGCCAGATCCAGATACTGGCAAAACATACGATCGGCTTCTTACAACCCCTAAGCGAGCAATCGAGCTTCTTAATTGGGGTGAAGTTGGCGAAAGCCAAGTAAATGAGGCATTGCGCATTGCAAAAGAACATCTTGGTCTACAAGAATTTTCCACCAAAGAAGAGTATGTTTGAAATTAAAATAGAATAAAACAAAACAATTTTTTAGTATCAAAAATTTAATATGAAAATTTAAGCTATTTAACAAATTGGTTTATATCCAGGCATTGATAATGATAAAAACTTTATATACCAATCAAAAAAGGCTAAAGTTCTTTCTGTTTAAGCAAATTCAATTTGCAGGCATTGTTTGCAAGTAATAGAAAGTGCTTCTGTGAATACTTGCAGGAGTTAAAAGTTTATATAACTTTTTCTTATGCCATAGTTCAGAAACGGTGATCACTTTTTCTTTTGATTTAAAGTCTTTTCCGAACAAGACATCTAATTTTTTTAGATATTTAATCTCCATTTCTAATTGATCTACTCTTTCTTTCAGCTGTTGATTTTCAGCTATTAAGTCTTGCTTAACGTGTTTATTAGTTTTTTCCTTGCTCTACATTTCTTTGGATTATCCATTTTTCTAGTTCTACCACGCTGTTCAATTTAGAAACAGGTTTCTCCTTCTACTAAGAATATGCGTTCCCAACGTTTAAGAGTAGGTGTAAAATTGTTTTCATTACTATTAACAAAATCAAAATATTTTCTAACAGTCTCATGATAAACTTAAATGATTAGTCCGCATATTTTTTATTATATAAACGAAATTATAAATTTTGGGCTATATTTTCTTTTTTTATTAAAAAAGTGAACCTCATTAAATGTCTTACTTTTGAGGTTCACTTCATTATATATATCATTGAGTAATTATTTTAGAAAAAAATGCGAGCTCTTGGTGCAGAAGAAATTTATTTGCCTTCGTTATTAAATGCTAAAACGCTAGATAGAACAAATTATATCAAGAACAATGGGCTATTGTGTAATTATGTGTTTCATAAAGACTGTGATGATTTTGACGGGGTTTTAAATCCTGCAGCCTGCCTACCATTATATCAAGTTTTAGCAAATAAACAAAAAAAGGATTGTTTACGGGTTTTTCAAGGATTTTTAGGTTTGAAGGAAATAATTATTTTGAAATGTCCAGATTGAGAGAATATGGAATAAGAGAACTGGTTTACGTGGAAGATGAGAATAAAGTTGTTGATTTTAAAAGTACATTAATTAATTTACTAATTGAAATTTTAAACGAATTGAATTTAAGTGGGCACATAGAAATCGCAAATGATATGTTTTTTGAAAATGATTTTATTGCAAAGAGCATTTATCAAAAAGCATTTAATAAAAAATATGAATTAAGATTAAGGTTAAATCAAGAAGAAACAATTGCAGGTTGCTCTATAAATATGCACGATGACTTTTTTACTAAACAATGGGGTATTAAAAATGGCGAAAAATATTACGAGTCGTTGTGTATGGGCTTTGGAATTGAAAGATGGTGTTATGCTATATTATGTCAGTTTGGATACGATAAAGACAAATTCCCAACAGAAATAAAAAAATTGATAGAGGAAAATTATGGATGATATATTAATTAAGATAATAGATGTTGTTTCAAAATGTCTAAAAGTAAACAAAAACACTTTAAATCTAGATTCAGATATTAAAAATACAGATAATTGGGATTCATTGGCACACGTTTTAATAGTGATCAATATTTTTGACGCTTTTTCATTGAAGTTTGATGAGGATATAATTCCTGAACTTACTTCAATTAGAAAGATATATAATTTTATAAAGGAGAATAAAAAATGATAGAAAAAATTTCAAGTATGGCAATTGTAATTACAAAAAAAGAAAACAAATTAAAGGTATTATTGTTAAATAGTGAAGGAGAATGGGTATTTCCTAAGGGGCATGTGGAGGCTAATGAGACAGAACTTGATGCTGCTATTAGAGAATTGTATGAAGAAAGTAATGTTAAAGTTTGTGCACAAGAATCTATTGGTCAAGTAGATGAATACAAATTCTATTTTAGTGGAGAAAATGCAGTTAAAGTCATAAAGGTTTTTGCTTTCATAATTAATGATGAAAGAGAAATTACTTACAATAAAAATGAAGGTTTTATTGATGGAAAATGGGTTGAAGTAGATGACGCATTAAAAATGTTAAAACATAACGATGCAAAAAATGCTCTTGAAAAAACAATAAAAAAGATAAAATAAGGGAGAATTATGGAAAAAATAGAAAAATTAGATTGGGTTAAAGTTCAACTTACAAGATGTTGCAATTTAAAATGCTCGTTTTGTAGTCAAGCAGATTTTAGAGATACAAGTACAATAGATGCAGACCTTTTTATAAAAAATGTTTTAGAAGTCTCAAAACCTAGATTGCTCATTTTTACCAGTGGCGAACCATTAGCTAAATATTATACATTAAAGAAATTGTTAGAATATTGCAAAGAACACAATATAGAAACAGGCATTTTTTCAAACTGCACTCTTGTTACTGAGAAGATTGCCAAAGAGTTGAAAAGTTTAAATGTTGCGTGGGTAAGATTTAGCATCAATGGCTATAACTCTGAAATTCATGAATTATCTTATCCTGCTCAAACTTTTGATAAAATAATTAAAGATGTAAAATGTTTACAAAAAGAAGGAATTTATGTTAAAGCCAGAACAACAGTTACCAAAAACAATCAAAATTATATTCAAGAATTAGTAGAATTAATATGTTCACTTGGTATAAAAGAATTAGATTTTAGACCATATTTAGAACTAGGAGATTGTAACCCACACCAAGACAACTCTTTAAGCACAGATGAATTAATTTCCAATTGTGCGAAATTGATAAATCTAAAAGATTTATATAAAGATAAACTTCAAATAAAACTTCTACCTAATTGGGTTGATTTCCTTTATGAAAATCAAATTGAAATAGTTACATCTGCAACGCAAGAATTCATGCAACATACAAACTAAAAAGTATAAGTAAAGTATTGGCTGATACATACAACAAAAGCATTGAAAAAGACACAATTTTAGAAAGTCTAAATAAAGAACTTCAAGACAACAACAAAAAGTTAAAGAATATTTTAACTGCTCTTGAAAA
>CALVNK010000061.1 GCA_944349615.1 uncultured Clostridia bacterium | reverse complement strand
TCGGATGGTAGAAATGCCATTTAAACTGGCATTTTCTTTTGCTCTTTCAACCATGCCCTTGCTTGCGTCAACATGGGTGACTTCCGCCCCTGCCTTTGCGCAAACTACGCTTGCAAGACCTGTGTAGGCAAATAGGTTTAAAACCCTTATAGGTCTTTGGCTTTCTTTGATAAGTTTTGTCATCTCCTCCCAGTTGACTGCCTGTTCAGGAAATATCCCTGTGTGTTTAAACCCCATAGGTTTGACAATAAATTTAAAATCTTTCCAGCCAATAAGCCAATTTTCTGGCAATTTTTTTAGCATTTTCCACTGTCCGCCACCACTTGACGAGCGCAAATAATGAGCGGATAGTTTTGGATAACTTGCAAGGTCTTGTTTGCCATGCCAGATAACTTGTGGATCTGGACGCAACAGATAGTATTCACCCCACCTTTCAAGTTTTTCGCCATCTCCTGTCGCAATTACACTATAATCTTTCCAACTTGTTGCATATTTCATTATTTTGCACCTTTGAATGCGACTTTTATCTTGCCTTGGCCAACTTCAATTTCCTTTTCAATAGTAGGATTTTCGATTTTCTCGACTATCTGTTTGATAAGCACTTCACTCTTTATCTTATCATTAAATAAGTTAAGCATTTCCTTCATTTTGTCGTCATCAGAGGCAAAACTTGCTTCAATTCTTTCATCAATTGCAAAGTCGGCAGTCTTTCGAAGCACTTGAAGCCCGCGCACAAACTCTCTATATAGTCCTTCCATGATAAGCTCATCATCTATTGTTATATCAAGAGCAACCGTGATGCCATTTTCGTGAGAAATAACAAACTCTTTCTTTGCTTTTTTCTCTAAGTTGAATAATTCGCTGTCAAGGTCTGCAAACTTATCCACATTTACTTTACCCTGTTTATACTCTATTACATATTCTTCCATTTGGCTGACGCTTGCGTTTAGCAGTGCATTTTTCAAAAGTTGAACTTCGCCCTTTAAAACTGCGCCTGCCTTTTTAAAGTTGACTGTCAAGAATTCATCATTAAACTTGCTTTCATCTTCGATCTTTTCTATCTGTTTGATATTTAATTCTTCTTTGATAATATCGCCAAGATTTTGAAGCACTTGTTTGGTACTTTCATCGCCACTTACAAAGAGCGTTCTTAATGGCTGTTTGACTTTGATATTATTTTCATTTCTAAGTCTTTGCGCCTGCGAAATTATTTCTCTTGCAATATCAACCTGCGCTATTATTCCTTCAAAGTGTTTGTCATAGATTTTTTGAGGATATCCAGCAAGCATGATACACTCGCTTTCATCTTTTTCGATTTCGCGTACCAAATTTTGCCAAATATGTTCACTGATAAATGGTGTGATCGGCGTCATAACCTGTGCAAGTGATTTGATTGCAAAGTAAAGACACCAGTATGCAGTCATTTGATCTTGTTTATTTTCAGATTTCCAAAATCTCTTACGATTGCTTCTAATATAGAAATTGGATATATCATCTATGAGTTTTTCAAAATCTTTAACTATTACAAAGCACTTGTCATTTGCATAATTTAGGTCACTGTTTGTAATAAAATTGTTTACACTTTCAATAAGCCACTTATCAGCAAAGGTGAAATCGGTTTCGCATGGTTTAAATGAAGCGATATCAGGATTATCAATGCAGGCATAGGTGTTGAAGAAGGTGTAAATATTCCAGTAAGAAAGCAGTTTTCTTCTTGCATCATCTGTAAGGTTAAAACCAAACCGCATATCGTTTGCTGGACTTGACGAGCAGTACAGATATCGTATCACATCGGCGCCAACCTTGTCTGCGATAACTTCCGCTTCAAGAGTGTTACCACCGCTCTTATGGAATTCTCCGCCATGTTCGTCCTTTACATATTGATAGGTTACAACTTTCTTGTATGGCGCCTGCCCTGTTAGCACAACGCTCATGATAAGCAGAGAATAGAACCAAAGTTTGATCTGCTCCACCATTTCACAGACATAATCGCTTGGGAAATTGTTTTTAAAGTACTCTTTGTCACTAAAATATTTCTTTGTGCTGAATGGAGTAATGCCCGCGTCAAGCCACACATCACCAACATCGGCAATCCTTTCTGCAACGCCACCGCAGTCACACCTAAGCTTGATTTCATCAATGTATGGCCTATGGATATTTGGCATCTTGTCCACTTTTGCTGGATCGACTGCCTTTTCCTTCAACTCTTCAAGTGAGCCAATGACATGAACTTTGCCACAACTCGAGCAAATATAGAAAGGAAGTGGAAGTCCATAGAATCTGCTTCTTGATATATTCCAGTCGCCCATGTTATTAAGCCAATCAATCATTCGTTTTTTTGCAAATTCTGGCTTGAATTCCACACTTTCGATCGCCTTGAGTGCAAGCGGACGGATTTCGTCCATCTTTATAAACCAACCAGAAACAAGTTTGTATACAAGGTCTGTTTTGCATCTCCAGCAATATGGATAACTATGTTTGTATTTATGAGCATAGAGAAGTTTGTTGTGTTTTTTAAGCTCGTCTATCACCTGTTCGACAATTTCAGTTGTCTTTTTGCCGGCAAACTGCTTAGTACCCTCAAGCATAACGCCTTGCTCGTTTATAGGACAAATTTCAGGCAAGCCAAGTTCCTTTCCAAGTTCAAAGTCCTCAGCACCACAGCCAGGAGCAATGTGGACAATGCAAGAGCCTTCCACACTGTCAACCATATCCCAAGCAACAACCTTATGTGCAAAATTTTGCTCTTCCAAATTTGGAAAACAAGTTTCATATTCAAGCCCAACAAGATCTCTTCCTTTAAATGTTTGCAAGATTTCGACATCTTTTTTGAGTATTGAAAGCCTATCTTTGCCGATTAAAAGCTTTTCACCTTCGAATTCTACGAGTGCGTATTCAAATTCTGGATTGACAGCAAGCGCCACATTTGCAGTAAGCGTCCATGGTGTTGTAGTCCACGCAACTATCTTAAAATCTCTATCCTTAACAGGAAGCTTAATAAACAAAGCGGTATGCTCAACTTCGTGGTAGGAGTTTGTCATTTCGTGTTCACTTAAACTTGTTCCACATCTAGGACACCATGCCATAGGCCTATTCTTGCGAATAATATATCCCCGTTTGTCACATTCCTTTAAAAAGTACCAGATTGAAGTTATATTTAGATCGGTGTTTGTGAAATAACTGTTGTCCCAATCCATCCATTGTCCCATGCGGATTGATTGCATAGTTATTTGGTCAGCAAAATAATTCACTCTTTCCATACACTTTTTAGTGAAGTTGTCAAGTCCATATTTGACAATCTCAGGCTTACCATTAAGCCCAAGCTCCTTTTCAACATTTACCTCAACCCAAAGCCCTTGAGCGTCAAAACCATTTTGATACTGACAATCTTTGCCCTTTAAAGCATTGTATCTTATCGTCATATCCTTTAATGTTCTGCCCCAAAAGTGATGGACTCCAAGCTTGTTGTTGGCGGTTGCTGGACCATCTAAAAATCTGAAACGCTGATTTTTAGAATTTTTTTCTTTTAATTTTGCAAAACAATCGTTTTCTTTCCAAAACTTTAGTACATCATGTTCAAGTTCAACAAAATCTGGAAGCACCTTTTCTTTTTTCATCTTTTTATCTCCTTTAAAAACTAGTTTTTTTTGATATTACCTCTGGCGTAATTAAATAATTCAAATACCAATCCAAAATTGTTTAAGAGTATTGCAAGAAAGTTTATATTTAAAAAAAGCCTAAAGCTACAAGAGCCTATAGGCTTTAATAAACCACTTGTAAACTTGTCAGCAAGCAAACACTCGCCCCTTCTATGACGGGAAGTCCCGATTGACTTTACTCTTTTTCAATTTCAAATCAACGACTCAAAAGTGATAACTTTTATAGGTTTTTATTGCTTTCCACCAAATCGCAACTCTCTAGGAAAAACTTGTATGAAAGTCCTGTCTTTTTCACAGTCTTTATTGAATTTATAATTCTTTTTTAGTATATAAATATTGCGCAGTTTTGTCAAGGAATTTTAATAGTTTAACAAAACAACTTTTTTGCTTATTCTATAGTAATATATTGATTAGTAACTCTCAAGAATTTTTTGTGCGGTAGTCACATCTCGGCCTGTCATAATTCCAAGTGCTCTCTCATTAATTTGACCGTGCCTCGTGAAAAGTATGGCTAAAAGCTTATGATTTTCGTTAAATTCACGCAGTGCCTCTTCAATGGTACAATTAGAATCTTTAACAACGAAATATTTACTGTCCTGTAAGGTTGAAAGCATATCTTCAATTTGTACATTGTCTAAAAATGCCGAACACTTTCCACCTGATAGCATATATTGTCCAAAAGCAGTCAAAATCTTTTGACCATTCGCAACACCAATAAGTTCATTACCTTTATACACAGGAATATTACTGAAATTTGATTGTGCCATTAAAATGATAACCTCGCGCATACTCTTTTCAGCACTCGTCACAAGCACATTTGTCATGGCACAAGTATCAAGTGCCTTAGGCGGAGTTGTCAAAAGTTTTCTTATATGCTCAATTTCATTGACCACCTGCTCATGCGGTTCAGCAATTATAAAGTTTTCATTGTTGTTGTGAATGATCGCATTGCGAAGCCTGCCATAATCAATAAGTTCATCCTCATATTTTCTTATGATATAATTTAAAGATACAGTCTTTCGTATTAGGTCGGAAAAGCCCATAGATCTATTGAAATTGTATCTTGTCTTTAGTGAATAATCGATATCATTGTAAGCGTCAAGAAAGCGCTTTGCATTTGATTTTTTGAATTCATTTGATTTGTTTTCTTCCATTTTGTCTCCATTTATATTAGAATATCATTTTTGATAAAAATAGACAACTTATTTTAAAATAATTATATCCTTAATATCATTTTTCTTCCAAAATAAACAAAAATTGCAAAATAAACACAATTTTTTATTGCAAAAAACATGAAGTTATGCTAAAATAGCCATGCCGAGATAGATGGAGAGTTAGCGGTGCTCTGTAACCTACAATCCGCTATAGTAGGATCGAACACTTGTCTGCGGTTTGATATTGTCAAATATGAGTATAAAGATTTGGCGTTGAAATCAAGGTCTTATGCAATCAAAATCTCTGAACCGTGTCAGAGCTTGACGGCAGCATCACTAAGGGGACACTTTGATGTGCCATAAGGAAGCTTTGGTGGAGTTAATTCTTTGTAAGGCAGTTGGTTTTATCTTATCAAAGCAAGCTCTCGGCCTTTGATTATTCCAAGGTGGCAATAAGCCACCTTACAGACTGTATACAAACGGCGCGACCGAAAAATTACTTGTAATTTTTCTTGCTTCGTATCGTCAAAGGCTACGCTTATGTCAAGTTGTTAAAACAACTTAGACTTTAACGCTCGCC
>CALVNK010000060.1 GCA_944349615.1 uncultured Clostridia bacterium | reverse complement strand
AAACATGATTGTCAATATTGGAGGTGCTAATACCGATATTGCTGTAGTAAACAACAATTCAATCGTGAAAGGTGCAACTCTTGGTATTGGCGGACGAGCAGTCGATGTTGCAATTGCAAATACCATTGCATACAATCATGGACTTGTGGTTGGTGTTGGTGCTTGTGAAAATTTAAAAATGGAAGTTGGTAGTCTTTATCCAAACGACACTTTAAATATGGAAGTTACAGGGGTGGATGTCGAAAGTAAAGTGCCACGCTCATATATAATTTCTTCAAGAGATTTGCTTGTGGTTTTAGAACCTTTTTTCGATGAAATTATAAGAAGTATAGATGTCACAATGTCATCTTTACCACCAGAACTTACAACTGATATCATAAATTCAGGCATACTTTTTGCAGGCGGGATGAGCAATGTTTCAGGTCTTGAAGATTTCTTGCGAAGAAATTTTAAATATCCTTTTAAGATTGTTGATGATGCTGAAAATGTCACTATTCTTGGCGCGGGTAAATTGCTTGATGATGAAGAACTACTCAACAAAATTTTTGAAAATGTATAAAAATTAAGCGATTTTCACTAATATATTAAATCTATAAAACTAAGCGACTTTTTTTGACAATAAAGGGTAGAATATGACAATTCTATCCTTTTTTAATTTGTATTATTTTGTTACAATTAAAATGCAAAAAAACTAAAAAGGGGATAAAAATGGCTAGAAAAATAGTTATGACAAGTGGTAAGGGTGGAGTTGGTAAAACAACAGTTTGTGCAAACCTTGGAATATATCTTGCAAAACTCGGGTTTAGGGTGCTTCTACTTGATGTAGATATAGGGCTTAATAATCTTGATGTTGTCATGGGTGTTGAAAATCAAGTGGTATTTGATATAACCGATGTCATAATGGGCAAATGTCGAGCAAAACAGGCGCTTGTACAAGATAAAGCCATATCTTCACTTTATATATTGCCATCATCACATTCCTATAGCAAAGCAAAGGTACAAGGCGAGCATATCAAGAATGTTATTGATACGCTAGATTCCAGTTTTGATTATATCTTAATCGACTGCCCAGCGGGAGTAGAAGCGGGTTTTCACAGGGCGGTATTCCCAGCAAATGAGGCAATTATTGTGGTCACACCACATCTTTCAGCCATTCGAGATGCCGACAAGGTCATTGCACTGCTTGATGACTACAACATTGAATATAAAGGACTTGTAATCAATCGTATGCGTGGTGACCTTCTACTTAATGGTGATATGATGACTGTTGAAAATATAGTCAATGCTCTCAATCTGCCACTGCTTGGCGTAATACCAGAAGATGATGCCATAGGCTCATCATGTTCAGTAGGAGCTAGAGTGCAATCTATCGAGAGTGCTAGGGCATTTACTCTATTAAGTGAAAATATTCACAACGGCTCACGAAAAATATTCGATTGCACATATAAGTATCGTGGCTTTATGGGATATCTGAAACGCAACATAAAAAAACATGTGTAGGTGAAATATGAAAGAAAACCATAGAATAGAATTTATGCTTGAGAAAGACAAGATTGTCAATCCGCAATTTGTATGTCAGGTTTTAAAGGACGAGCTTAAACCTATTATTTCAAACTACCTATCATTAAATGGTGACATACAGGTTAGATTTAAAAAAGAGAACAATAAAAATATATTCTTCATTGAGATAGATGCAGATAGAGTAAAGCCGTTTGGCTATATTCCTTCATAATTTAAAACAAAACACTATAAAAAAACTTATAAAGTCATTTAAACTAACTTTATAAGTTTTTTTAGATTTTATAGGTCATAAGTATTCGTCCATGCCTGACCGAATGCATGTGTGTAACTATTAATATATTGTTGTACAGCACTTGTATCTACATCTTTGCCATAATCTACCATCTGTATATCATCTGAAGATATAGTCAGCTGGAAGACGCTAGCAAGAGGCATATTCATCGAGAGTGATGCACCTGAAAGATAGTTTTGTCCCTTACTGTCTTTTCCGACCTTCATTGTTAGTGAAAGGGTATCAAGTTCTTCAGCTTCAGTAAGCTCTCGCATATTAAGCACTAGTTCATAGGTTGAGGTGTTGAAACTATTTATAATATTGCCATAGTTGAGAGGGTTCTGTCTTTCTGTGTTTATAGCATCTTTGATTGCCTGCATAATAGTATCCGAGAATCCAATTCCAAATTGAATATAGTAGAAAGGGTCTTTCATAAATTGTTCCAAGGACATTGATACACCTTTTTCATAAAACCTATCTCCTGCAGATATTATTCTATACCAAGGAATAATTTCGCTTCTATACATATAAATTTTATCGCCTTTAACATATATATAAAGCATTCTCTTTTCAAACTGTCCAAGATCGCCAAATTTGTATTCTGGATCATCATTTACACCAACTATTACAGGGATTTCACCGATAACTGCATATGCTTCTACTGAACGATCCTCTAAGATCTTAAATTGTAAGTCAAATGGAACATCTTTGTTTATATCAATTCCCACAAGCGTTCCAACAAGATCAAGCGTTCCTTTGATATGGAATTGAGTATCGTTACTCATGTTGACTATTGCTTTAATAATTTCATTTGACCCAGAAATATCAATATAATTTATTGACTGATCAACAGGTTCGATAGGAGAGAAGGTCTTAAAGTCTATAGTTGCATCTACTTTTTGTTTAAGTGTGTTATCCGTGTAAATATTGTTTATTGCGATAGAGGAGATCTTGTCATTTTCAGATATAATTTTGATTACTAGATTTTCTGCGTTAGAATTGCCAAATAGACTTTCTCCACTTAGAGATATGATAATATCGCCTTCCTGATAATCAAAACCCTTGATCATATTTATCATCTCAACAACTTTGTCAATTGTGATTTCGCCTAAAATTCCGCTGAAGTCATCTTGCAATTGACCAAAATCAAGGTCAAGACTTACATCGTCAAGGAAAGGAAGAAGTGCTGGATCAATTCCAAGTACTTCAAGCACGATATATAGTATTTCATTGAAGTGGTCACTATCAATCTTGATTGCAAGACCATTGTAATTAAAGTAGAACATTCCATTTTCAATATTAGCAGATATGTTCATGTTTTCCATAGTCTGCGATGAAAGGACTGCGCTTAATACAAGGTCGTCTACAAAGTCGAATTGTATATCACCTTTAATTACATCATTGCCAACATTGATTGTAGCGTCAAGGTCAAACTGACGAGTTGACACAAATTCAAAAATATTATCAACCGAGTTTACAATATCTATCAAATTGACATATTGTCCGTCTATAGCGACTGTAGTAGGTTGTGAGGCTACGACGAGATAGGCTTGTAAATCTTGATAGGTGATGGTTGCATCTTTAATCATATTATTTTCAAGAGTAACAGATATATTTGCTATATTTTCATCAAGATAAATAGATGCATTTATTTGATTTTCTTGAAGTGTTACAGAAATCTTTGAAAGTAGTTCTTCAATGTCGACATTCTTCAATTCCTCGATAACTTCCGCAAGCTTAGCATCAATGTCGTAGTCAAATCTCTTAAGTACAAATTGTGATATTTGATCTAAATCACTTAAAGCAAGATTTATCTTGATATCATTTATATCTATATATACTACATCATCTAGAAGTGCAACATTTACACTCATGTCATTATACACCATGCTTGCACTCAGTGAAAGATCACCATTTACAAAGTTTATACCACCTTTAATATCAAATTGTTGATAGGTTAGGTCAAAATTAAGATAGAGTTCTTGAGCCTGAATATATTGATAAATATTTTCTATACTAGGAATAAAACTTGCAAGATCAACGTATTCATTTTCATTTACAACATCAATGACAAGAGGAGTATTATTTATCTTGATTGATGCAATTATATTTTTGATATCAAGCTGAATTAAATCAATCATATCATTTGTAAAGATGATTTGAACGACTCCCGCATCCACACTTGCTGTCAACATATTTAAGGAGAGGCTTAATTCGAGGCTAGATATCAAACTCTCAATATCAAGATTGATATCAAGATTTACTCCATCAAATATTGAAATGATGTTGTCAAGACGTATATTGTTAAGATCAAGACTTGCGATTTTTTCAAGTATTTCTACAACATCAATGCCAAAGTTGTTATTAAGAAGGTATGCAACTTCGTCAATATCCTCAATTGCAAACTTGCCTTTAATGTTGTTGACATCGAGATATAAAATATTGTCAATTAAAACTAAATTTATCTTTTGTCCATAGATTGTTGTATTAAGTGCCAGTGTGATGGCGCCGTCCGCAATATTTAAAGCGCCTTCAATTCTATAGTCGTTATAGATGGCAACGAAATCTAAATAGAAATTGTTGTCATTTACATATTGAATTATGTTTTGTACAAGAGGAAGAAGGTCTATAATATTGATATAATTGCTTTCATCTTCAACATTTACTGTACAAGCCTCACTTACAATCGAAATCTTTGCCTCAAGGTCCGAATAACTGGCTTTAATAAAGTTAATTTGAGAATTTGCAAAATTAATTTCAACTCCTAACTTATCATAGGAAGCAATCAAGTTATCATTCGTTAAGGATAACTTGAGTTTTGCAAGAATTTCTTGGAAATCTTCACTCTTAATGTTTTCTGTTATCTTATCTATATCAATTTCTAAGTTCTGTATTTCATCTAACTTTGAGTTTAAATCTATACCAAAATTATCATTTAGGAATGAAAGTAGACTGTCAATTTCATTAAGAGCGAACTTAAGTTTTAGATTGTCATAACTTAAATATATTGTTTTGTTTAGAAGGGCAAGGTTTATATTAAAGCCGTATGCCGAAATTACAACTGAGAGTGATACATTTGAGTTATCAATATTTACTCCACCTGTCAAACTGATATCTCCATAGCTTGCACTTAGGTCAAGATAGAGAGTTTTACTTTCAATTAGTGATTTAGTATTTTCGATAAGCGGTAAAAGTCCAACAATATCGACATACGCGTCAATATTTTCTACGACAACCTCTTTTTTATTTTCAAGAATTTTTAAATTAGCAAAAAGAGTGTCGTTATAGTTGACATCAACTGCTTGCAGATTATTATTTGTTAGATCAATTGAGGTCATCAAGTTTTCAAAAGTGATGACAATACGCTCTTGACTTAACTCAACATTCAATTTATCAAGGATACCTGTCAAGTCTAAATTATTGACATCAATTGTCAAATTTTGTATATCGCCAAGCATTGACAAGATTTCATCGACTTGACTTAAGTCTAAATCAAAGTTATCTTCTAGGAAAGTACATACAATATCAAAGTCACCCAGACTAAATTTTAAATTTATATCATTGTAGCTTAGATATAGATGTTTGTCGATCATCTTTATATTGATATCAATTCCCAAGATTGAAAGCTTGGCGTCAAGAGCAATCTCGCCGTTTTCATATCCAAGATAACCTAATAGAGAGATATCATCAAAATTTGCACTTATTTCTGTAAAATATTTGCCATTTTGTAGATAATTATAGATATTTTCAACGGTTG
>CALVNK010000059.1 GCA_944349615.1 uncultured Clostridia bacterium | reverse complement strand
AGGAATCGAACCCTCCTCAGGAGTTTTGGAGACTCTTATTCTACCGATGAACTACACCCCTATATAAAGCAATGATATTTTACTATAATTTTAGAAATTAGTCAATTGTTTTTATTATTTTTATTTTAGAAATTGCCATTTAAAATTTTCAAAAAAAGTTTTGCCTTTTTTAAAAAAGTGCTACAATATTGTCCGAAGGAGTTTAACAAAATGCAGATACAAATTGTATTAGGTCAATTTTTGGATGCCAATTTATACATAGTTTCGAAAGGAAATAATTGCCTTATTATTGACAGTGGTGCAAAGCTAGAAGATGTAAAGGAAGTGGTAGGGAACAAAAAGGTTTGCGGAGTGCTTTTAACTCATGGTCATTTTGATCACTCTTGTAATTGCATAAAGTATGCCGAGGCTTTTGACTGTACGATATATGCAAACGTTAATATCAAAAAGACTTTGACTGATCCTACAGCAATCTACAGCGAAGATGGTACTACTATAGAAGATTTTTCAAGATTTGAATTTATTGAGCAAGACAAAACAGTTGAAGTCGGTGATTTCTCTATAAAATGCTATTATTGTCCAGGGCATAGTATTTGCTCGGAGTGTTATGTTATAGACGGTGTCATGTTCGCAGGTGATGTACTCTTTGAAAAGGGTATCGGTAGATGTGACTTGAAGTTTTCTGACAAAAAAATGATGTATGATAGTTTAGTAAAACTTGAAAAAACTGAATTTGACAGAGTTTTCAGTGGGCATGGCAAAGCTAGCAATCATGACATGCAAATGAGAAATATACAAGTCTATAAAAAGTTTTTGACAAGATAGGAATTTGTATTTTTTGCGAAGCCGGACTTTTTTACAAGGGTGAGGCGGATGGTAAAATATACTATGCGATGAGCATGCGTTGCCATACAGGTTTGATCAAATTTATTAAATTCAATAATAGTAAAATTAAAAAAATAATCAATTAAAAAATCTTTAATAAAAAATCTTCTATAGTTAAATTTAGAAGATTTTTTGCCTTATGTCAATTTTTGTTTGGTTGATATTATATCTTAGACTTTTTTCAAACGAAGGTCATCGCCTTGGATGCTTAAACAGATTGACGATTGTTTATCAATTATTCTGCTTGAAATTCGCTCGTCATAGTAGTCTTGCAAGTCATAAAGGTCTAAATTTGAAGTGATAATGGTTGGACGTTTATTTATTTTTCTCTCGTTAATGACATGGTATAGGTAATTTATTGTTATGAGCGGATTTCTAAGTTCTGTACCAAGATCATCTATAAAGAGTATATCTGCATTTAGGTAGCGATCGAGCAGGGAATTCTTAAGTTCTAAATCGCGAGTCATATGACTCTTTACAAAATCTTGATGCATGGCGAAAGAGGTTGTAAAAAGTACAACATAGTTTTCATTTATAAGTTCATTTGCCATACATCGAGTCAAGTGAGATTTGCCAACTCCTGTATTGCCACTTATGAAAATTATGTTTTTTTCAAAATTTGAGTGGCACCATTTTTGCATTTTTTGATAGAGAGATTGCATATATTCTTTATCTTTGAAGATATCAAACTTGACATCTTTAAAGTCTTCAAGTTTTTCAAAGCCACTTTCTTTGATTAAAATATTGTTGACTTCTTTTATAAGGCATGAGCAATATTTACCATCCACAAAACCACTGTCACCACATTTTTTGCAAGAATAGATTGGCTCAATTGAACCGATTTTAAGACTTTTAAGTTTTTTGTCAATCTCGCTTGCTAATTTTTTAAGTTTTACATTGCAGTCTTGGTCAGTTTTTGCTTGCATTATCATAGTATCGACATATTCATTATACAGTGACTTAAATGAAGGATCTTGAAGTGCTTTAGACTTGTTTTCATTTGCTCTTTGCTCATTTTCATAGCGGGTTAAGTCGATTATATGTTTTGCTCTTTCTAGAACCGAAGGTTTCATCTTTTCTCCTTTTATTTACACATCTATTTCATCTATAGATTGAAAGAGTGCGTTAAGTTCTGATTTTGAATAGCTTCTTCCTTTGAAATTATCCTTTCGTTTTATTTGTCTATCTTGAGAAGAAATATTTCCTGCTGATTTTGCTTCCTTTAAATCTTTGATGCCAGCCTCATGCCAGCTTGCAAGCACTTTCGACAGATATTGAAGGGGAGAAGCCTTATCTTTGGCAAGCGACACTGCATAATCAATTAACTCAACTGAAATCTTCCAATTTTCAGTCCAATTTTTATATAGGTTACGATCAAAGGAATTGACGCCTCTTGCTAGAGATAAACTATCTAGGATTGATTTTATCTTCTCATCGCTTGAAAGAATTTGGTCGAGATACTGATTTAATGCTTCTTGCGTTAGAATGCCTAGTTTAAATAGTTGTTGCAATTTTTTATCCATACCATCAAGAGTGCGAATAGAAGATGAGAAACAATACTCTGCGATTGACAATAGGCAATTTTCTTCAAAGCCAAGATTGATCCATTTTAAAATATAGTTTTCAATGACCGGGTCAAGATTTTCATAGTAAAGTCCCATAGATTTGCATATATCTCTCGCAAGTGAATATAATCTTGATTTATCATTTTCAAAATTCTCAATTTCGAGAGTAGAAAGGAGTTTCATCTCATAATATTTGGTTAAAAGAGCGTCTGCCTTTTCAAAAGAAAACCGAGATTTTTTCTTGAGTTTTTTGCAGACATATATGATCACGTCAAGACCAAACCCGAGTTCATTTTGCCACTTGTTTAGACGGGCGCGCTCTTCAACATAAGGTGCTCTTTTTATCGACAATTCCTTAAAAATTTTTGTTAAATCTTCATTTCTATCTTCAAATGCTTTGAGTTTTTCTTCTACTGCGCTTGCAGTTGTAATGCCCTCACTTGCCCAGTCGCGTGCCACAGTTAAGATATAGTTATATCCAACTGCGCTTTTCTTGGTGTCAACACAATATTTCATAATCATCAAAAGTGCTTCCTGTTCAAAATGATAGCGTTCCAAAAAGTCATAGTATTCTTGATATTCATGTTTGGATATTGCGCGTTTACCTTGAAAAATTTCATTTGCTTGAGCGTTGAATACTGAGTACTTATCTGGCTTATATAATTTATTTGCTGACAGTACATTTTTTAAAGGGATATAGACAACCTGCAGGGGATTTGTTTTCAAAATCTGGACAAGTCCCTCCTCTTGCCAATATTCAAATGCGCCTATACAATCTTCTTGCGACATATTCAGTGACTTTGCCATGTTTTCGAGTGAATTGTCGAAGGAATTTGATTGACAAAGATATAGTCCATAGATATAGACCAGACTAAACTGTGGTTCACAGTAAGGCAAATAGTCATTCAAAAAAATATTGTCGATCTCTGTCTTTGAATTTGCTATATACTCCGATGAATATTTACAAAAAGCCATTATTTTCTCCTTCAGCAATTTTAGCATAAAATTAAAGCAATTACAACTTTTTATGTCGAAACAAATAGAATTATCTAAATTTTCAAACTTTAGGTGCTTGTTTTCTAAAGTCCGAGCAATTTATATAATATGAGTGTTATCTTCTAATTTTGTCTTAGTCTTTGGCGATTATCACAAAATGGTTTTTAGTTTTTAAGTTTTCGATTGCTTAGTTTTTTATTTTATCATGTTTCATTTGAGTTTGCAATATATTATAGCATGAAAAGAAAGATTTTGATAATACTTGCGTTTACATTTTTATCTTGTGGAATATTTTTTATTCAAGGCTGTTCAAGTCATAAACGAGAAAATTTAACAACATATAATCTAGACCTAGAGTTTGACAGTGATTTACACTTGCTTTACGGGAGTGAAGAAATTGTCTATTTTAATAATTATGACAATATGTTTACTTCACTTTACTTTCATCTTTATCCAAATGCATTTAGGGCTGATGCAAAAAATAAGGTAGTATCATCTGCAAATCATTCATCAGCATATCCTAATGGCGAAAACTATGGCGATATTGAAATCAAAAGCGTAAAAGTTGACGGAAGTGAAAGAGAGATTGTGGTGGCAGGAGAAGATGAAAATATACTGGAGATAGATCTAAATAGAGAACTTTATCCTGACGAATTTGTCACAATTGAAATTGAGTTTACAGTGACGCTTGCAAATATAAATCATAGGCTAGGGTATGGAGAAAGTACTATCAATTTTGGCAACTTTTATCCTGTTGCCTGTGTCTATGAAAGTGGCAAGGGGTTTGCTACAAATCTATATCATTCAAATGGCGATCCTTTTTATAGCGAAATTGCAAATTATTTTGTCACCATAAAATATGATCAAAAATATGATATTGCATCATCTGGCAATTTAAGCCTTACTCAAGATGGCGATAGAATATGTGCAAACATTACAGCAGAGAAGATAAGAGATTTTGCGTTTGTTCTAAGCGAAAAGTTTGATAAGGCGCAGGCGCAACTTGACAATACCGTGATAACCTATTATGGCTATCAAGGTGATGAAAACCTGCAGTCAAACCTTGAAATATCGCTAAAGGCTGTGGAATATTTTAATGAGCTACTTGGCACTTATCCTTACACAAGCCTAAATATAGTAAAATCAAATTTTATTCATGGCGGTATGGAATATCCAAATATTGTCCTGATAAGTGATCATATAAATGCTGAAGATTATGCCTATGTAATAGTGCATGAGATTGCTCATCAGTGGTGGTATGGACTTGTTGGAAATGACGAATATAACAGTGCTTGGATCGATGAAGGTCTTGCTGAATATTGTACGCTCTTATTTTTTGATGAATATGACGAGTACGGCTTTGACTATAGCGAAATGATAGAAAACGCAACGGCAAGTTTCAGACTGTTTGAAAAGATATTTACAGATATTCTGGGACAGGTGGATACAAGTATGAATAGACCGCTCGATAAATTTAACACAGAGCCAGAATACGTGCAATGTGTATACAACAAAAGCGTACTTATGTACGATAGTATAAGACAAACGGTCGGCGAGCGTAAATTCAAAAGGACGCTTACAAAGATTGTGAAAGATTATAGTTATAAAAACATATCACCGCAACAGTTGATCTCTGCTTTCTGTGATGGAACAGGCTATAACCTAGAGGGATATTTTAACAGTTGGCTTGAAGGTAAGGTTATCATCTAAGAGAATATTTTGATAAAATTAAAAATAATTAAATAAATAATCAATAAGAAAATTAAAAATAAATAATAATTTAATTAATTAAAAAATATAAAATAAAAAATAAAAAAAATTAAAAAAAGGCATTTTTTTTGCCTTTTTTTGATTTATTTCGACAATTAATTAATTTTTTTCAGTATTTTTTATTATATAAAAATTATTTTTTAATTATTTTTTTAACTTTTATTTTATTTTTTTATTTATTATTTTTGTTTTTTTTTTTTTTATATTTTCTATTTTATTTTTTTATTTGCTTTTATTTGCTTTTAAAATCGTTTTTAGTCTATTTTTTGTTTTTATCTATAAAGTTATATTATTTTGTATTATTTTTTGCTTATTTTTGATTCTCGTTAAAATAAATTATATTATTTTCCTAGACAAAATTTAGAAAAAATTTCATCAATTATATCATCTGTTACAATTTCTCCTGTAATATTTCCTAAATCTTCTAAAATAT
>CALVNK010000058.1 GCA_944349615.1 uncultured Clostridia bacterium | reverse complement strand
AATTACTTATTGATAAGATCTCGCCCTTAGTGATAAGTGGAAATAATTTCAGTTCTTCATCTTTTTCAAGGTCTTTCAATAATTTGCTTTTTTGCTCTATGTCTTTTTCAACTCGTCTTTCAAAATTTTTTGATGTTTTCATGACCTTACTTGCACGCTTGCCGACAAATCCTCTATCTGGGCGCACTCCACTCTTATTAAATTTGCCAGTAAATTTCTCTTTTTCAGCATCTTTCGCCCAATTTTCTGTCCTAGTTTTAGATTGCGCAAGTTGATTTATCTCTTTTTGCAATTTATCGTTGATTTTTTCTTCATTTAAAATTATATTGTCAAATTTATCTTTCCATGTCGAATAATTGCCCTTTACAAGATCAATAGAACTTTTATTGATTGACAATATATGATCAGTCACCTCGTCTAAAAGCCAGCGATCATGTGATACCAATATAAAGCCTGTTTTTTTATGAAGATAATTTTTAATTATCTCCTTTGTAGATTGATCAAGATGATTTGTAGGCTCATCAAGCAACGCAAATTTCTCGCTTGCAAAAGCTATGGCAAGCTGAAATTTAACCTGCTCACCACCGCTAAGTTTGTTATATGGCAGTTCAAATTTATCAAGATTAAGATTTAATAATTCACTTTCTCTATAAATTTTCCAAATTTCTTCATTGTCAAGTTGCAGGATGATTTCATTCAATGACAAATTTTCATTTTCTATTTTAATTGGACAATAATAGAACTTTAAAGGGCTTTCTACTATTCCGCTATAATCTTTTATTCTTCCTGACAAAATTTTGAGCAATGTGCTTTTACCTCGACCATTTCTTGAAATCAGCCCAAGTTTCCAACCTTGATCAAAATTCAAACTTACATTTTCAAATATTATTCGATCGCCATAACCAAAACTTAAATTTTTAATTTTTATAAAACTCATATTTACCTCCTGTAACAAAAAATACCACAAGAAAATGTGGTATCTTTAAGAAATTTCTCTTTCAAAATCTCATAAATTTATAAAAAAGCACAAATTCTCGACTTTTGCATGAAAAAAGATATATGTCTCTTTTCATGCTTATTTAGTTAACCGAGAATTATGCTCATATTTATATTTATTCTCCTTTTTACTTAATTTTCATATAGACTTATAAAAATTTCTTTTACTGTATTGTTTGCCTTAAGTATCTTTCTTTTATAGATTGGCATTGTCATTTGATCGTTGTTTGAAACAGAAGCGATGCGACAAACATGGATATTTCATTTAGTGCTTTTATAAGTTCAAGCACATTTGGATAATCATAATCATTTACGCCATCTTCTGCTATGTCAAAAGCTTCAGAAATTTCAACAAAGGTGTCTTTAATTAATGCTTTTACCAAAGTCTGTCCATTTTTGCTAAATTTTTGACTAGACTCTACATCACCATCATTGAGTGCTATCTCACTTTTTATGAAATTATTGCAAGCATTGGTTGCTGTTTCTAGTAATTCAAATAATTCACTATTTTTCATGATTATTTTTTCTTCCTTTTTGATTTTTTCTCAGTAGGCTGATCAGAAGCTTTCTGTTCAATGGTTGTATCTACTTCTTTTTGATTTTCGTTTGCCTTGTCTTCAACTTTTAAGTCTTGATTTTCGCTGACAGGCTCTTGTTTTATTTCTTCGATCGGTTTATTGTTCTCAGCATCAATCTTATCATCTTTTAGGCTAGTATTTTCACCGATAGATAATTTGTCCTTTTTATTTTTCTTAAATCGTTTGCTATTTTTGCGTTTTTGGTGATGAATAATCTCTGAAAAACTCATCTTTTCAAGATCTATTGCGTCACTTTCTTCTCGTACTTTTTCAACGCGTTTAGGAAGAGCATCGCTTTCAAACGGATAAACAGGTACTTCCTTTCGCTGTCTAATTTCAACCTGACCTGTTGGCATTGTAATATTATTACGTTTTAGTTCGTTGAAAACATTTTCAAGTACATAGTAATAGACATCCCAATAATCTACGCTATCACACCAACATTTTGCAGAGAATTCCAGACAATTTGAATTCAATGCGTTAAGTCTACAAAAAGGTTCAGGATCAAGCAAAACTTGTCCATTACTGTACATAACGTCCTTTATGATTTTTTCAACTTGTTTTACATTGCTGTCATATCCAACATTGAATTTAAAGTCCACCCTTCTTGTCTTACTTGAGTCATAATTAACCACTGTGCCATTTACTATTGACGAGTTTGGTATGGTAATTCTCTTGTTATCAGAAGTAAGTATTGTAGTAAACAGGAAATTAATTTCAACTACATTGCCTTCCTTTCCTTCAACTTCAATATAGTCACCTTTTTTAAACATTTTAGAAGAAACAACAATGATACCATTTGCTGCATTTGCAATGTTGTTTTCAAGTGCAAGACCTACAGCAAGAAGCAATGCACTTACGGCTGTTAGTATACCCGTGATTTCTATTCCAATGATGCTTAATAGAATTAACACCAAACATAGATATAATACAAGTTTGACAACTCCACAAATAAAACCTACCGCAATAGGTTCAAGTTTTGTTCTCTTCAAAACTCGTCTTAAAACATTCATAAATACTTTAATGACAATAATTCCAATCAACAAAACAGCAAAGAAAATCACGATATTCCATGCATTTGTCTTAAAGAAATTTACTATATCATTCCAAATAGCATTCCAATCCATTTATTCACCTCAAATCTATATTAATTTTTTTGGAGAATTTTGTCAATTATTTATATTATTTTAATAAAAATTAAGAACTATATTTTGTTTTTTAACTCACTCTTAAATTGTTTTTTAAAGGAATATATCTGGTTTTGAAGTTGATTAAAAAATTCACCAGAACTTTTTCCATCAAAGAAAGCATGATTAAAACGAAAGGTCATATTGAGATAGTATTTTACTCCCTTTCGATAAAATTTTCCCCATATCAACATCGATCTCAAAAAGTCACTTGTATAGCCACAATCAAAACTTTCAAATTTATGGTTGATAACGGCGGTGGTTGAAAGTAGCGATTGCCCATCTACAAAACAATGTTCACAGTTTTCGGAATATTTTTCATTATAAAAATTATACAATTTCTCAAAATCACAAAATCTCTCCTGATGTGGAATACCAACATAACTATGTAATCCTGCTTTGTTATCTATCACCCAATTGACATATACCTTTTCATAGTAAACAATAGTATTTTCGTCCCTAAAATCGTAATGACATTGTTCTATCAATTGTCCAGCATTTTGAATACAATAACAAAGCATAGCATTTAATTTGTGCTTTTTCCTTAAATGCACAAGAGGCGTAATATCTATCTTCGTTGTTGCATTATAAAAAGGATTTGGAGCATCTCTAAATCGTTTAACACGCTTTCCATATTTAAAGTCATCGATATTTATAATTTTCATGTTCTTCCTATATTATATTTTTTTACCATATTAAATCTTTTTAGCAATATCCCATGCTCGCCAAATGACAGTTCGAAGATTGCCGACTTTGAATGCATCACCAATGATATGGACTTTCTTCTTTGCACTCGCAAGCGGATTGCTATTGTAGCCTACAGAAACAATGATGCTGTCGCAGTCTAATTTTTGAGCGTTTCCATTTTTATCCTTAACTATACAATAGTTATCCCCTATTTCAGTAGTCATACTTTCAAGATAGATAGGCACATTGTTGTGTTTAAAATAATCTCTTAAATATGACGAGTTTGCAAGACAAACGCCTCTCGTTGCAATCAAGTCATTCTTTGCCTCTACGATAAACGGTTTTTTGCCGTCCAATGCAAGTTGGTATGCAATCTCACAGCCCGTCAAACCGCCACCAATAATCGCAACTTTTTCGCCTACTTTTGAATGATCTTCGAGATAGTCAATCGCTTCTATTGCCTTATCAAAGCCTTTTATATTTAATTTCTTTGCAGTAGAGCCTGTCGCCACAACTATTTCATCTGCTTTTATAGAACTTATATCCTTGATTTCTGTATTAAATTTAATTTCTATATTTAGTTTTTCAACTTGTCTTATCAGCCAGTCAAGGAACATTCTATCCCTTTCTTTAAACGACATCTTGCAAGCCGAAATAAACACTCCGCCAAGGAGAGATGACTTTTCATATATAGTCACCTTGTGGCCTCTAAGTGTAGCAACGCGAGCAAATTCCATACCGCCGACTCCACCGCCGATCACTGCGATGTTTTTTTTCTTTTTGGCAGGTTTGAGATCATATTTACCGCCATCCATCATCATAGGATTGAGTGCACATCTTGACATGTGTTTTGAGTCTTGCATAGGTTGATCGTTTGCCACACCTTCATAGTGAGCCATTGTAAGACATGCATTATGGCAATAGATACAAGGTCTTATATCCTTCTCTCTACCTTCAATCATTTTTGTAATCCAATGCGGATCAGTCAAGAATTGTCTTGCAACACCCATTGCATCAATCTTGCCTTCTTTGATTGCCTTGACGGCATCCTTAACCTCCATTTTTCCAGCACATACCACAGGTATGGACACAACTTGCTTGATCTTTTCTACATCTTGCAAATTGCAGTTTTTAGGCATGTAAAGTGGCGGATGCGCCCAGTACCATGCATCATAAGTTCCGTTGTCAGTATTGAGCATATCATAGCCTGCATCTTGCAAATATTTAGCAGCCTTTTTGCCTTCTTCTATGTCACGACCAATTTCTTGGTAGTCTTCACCAGGCAAAATCCCTTCACAGAAATCTTTTGTCTTGCTGACAGCCGAATATCTTAAACTTACAGGATAATCTTGTCCACATTCTTCTTTTATTGCCTTGACGACTTCTGTTGCAAATCTATATCTATTTTCAAAACTACCACCATATTCATCAGTACGCTTATTGGTATAATTAAGAGTGAACTGATCAAGCAAATATCCTTCATGTACAGCGTGTATTTCAACTCCGTCAACTCCTGCCTGCTTACAAAGCAGTGAAGTCTTAGCAAATGCTTTTATCATCTGTTTTATCTCTTTTTTAGATAATTGCCTGCACTGATAGCCCTTAAGCCATCGTGATGGAAGCGGACTTGGACTTGCACAGAGGTATGGCAAATTGATGATAGGCTTTAAAAGTGTCGACATAAATTTATTTTTGATAAAAGGTGCAAGTGAATTTGGTATAGAAAAACTCCTTCCAAAACCTGCAGTAAGTTGAACAAACACCTTTGCTCCTGTTTTGTGGATCTCATCCATATATCCCTTTAACTTTTTAAAGGTGCGTTTGCTTTTATATAGCCACTGTCCGCCTATCAAGTTTTTCAACGGTGCAATTCCTGGAATTATAAGTCCAACATTATTCTTTGCAAGATCCATAAAAAAATCGCAAGCATCTTTATCAAGATGATGTGGCTCCATCCAGCCAAATAGTGAAGTTCCGCCCATTGGACATAAGACTATCCTATTTTTAATCTCAACATTGCCTATCTTCCAAGGCGTAAAAAGTGGTTCAAGTGATTTATCCATATTTTCTCTCCTATAATTTATTATCTTCTTTAATGATAGGAAATAATAAAAAAAATGTCAAATTATTATTCGATAATCTCTAATTTGAAGATATTTTGTTTGAATATTTTTAAATTTATGTATAATATTCGTTAGGAGTAATATATGAAAAATAAATCTTTAA
>CALVNK010000057.1 GCA_944349615.1 uncultured Clostridia bacterium | reverse complement strand
TCTTCTCGCTTTGTAGACTGATGGCAAATTATTCCATCCCTTTCTTTATCGTGAAATTATTCTTGCCAAGCCTAGATAATAATATGTATCTCAATCTATTCGTGATGAGCGTACTTGTAGACTTATCTGCCTCGTTCTTCCCACTGCCTGGTGGTACGGGTATGAATGAAATTTCTTTTACTGCGGCATTTGGTACAATAATCAACAGTCCAAATTTGCTTGTATGGGTGCTTTTAATTTGGAGATTTTTTTCTTATTACATCTATCTTCTTCAAGGTATATGCATATTATCTTATGATGTCGCTTATGGCAATAGAAAATATAAATGGGAAATACGGCGTAACAATCTTGCAGAAGAAAGTATGCTTTTTAAACAGCGCCAGATAGATAGATTTCGTCAAGAACGTTCTAAAAGACGAAAAAATAAAAACATCAAATCCATTGATAGCCAGCTATTTAGATGATTTTCAGTGCTGGCTTTTTTATTAGAATAGTTTTTTTAAAAATAAACAAAATATATCTATGAAAAAGGTTAATAAAGATAATTTTATATGGATTTTTGCCTGCGGATTGCTTGTTGTGCTTTTAGGAATATCAATCTATTTAGGAGTATCTGGTTGGTATTTTAAAAATGACTTTTCCTATACAACAGACTTAGAGCTTGGCAAAACTGTATCTATAGGTATAGGCATCAATGAAGCACAGGCGATTGCTTTCGGAGTAGACGGAAGCTATTTATCAGGCGAAAAACTTCCACAAATCATTTCTGTTTCGAATAATGCTGAAGAAGATATCTATTTGCGTGCAAAAATATCTATCTATTCAGGTCAAAATCAAACCTTAAAGATGAATATGCAGACAACTATAAACTGGACATATAACGATCAAGATGGATACTATTATTTTAATAGTACTCTGCCAAAAGATGAAAAGGTGACTCTTTGTTCCTATGTACTACTTGACAGCGAAGAAAACTACAAAACCGACACCAAATATATTGCGACTATAGTCCTTGAATCATTGAAGGCAAGTGAAAATATCCAAAATTTTTGGGGATATAATATTGAAAATGATTTGACAATTTAATTTCATTTATCTATATTAATATTAAGAGGTTAATATGGAAGAAAATATGCCACAAAATCAAAATAGACAAGTTCCACCGCGTCCACCATTCGTGCGTCCTAATTTAAAAAAGCCTGAAGATGAAATAAGCACAATACAAGAGACTAATGGGCAGATTAACGAAAATACAAAAACTAAAAAAGCCTCAAGATTAAATCCACAAGCTAAACTTGTTATGATTTCAATGTTTAGTGCACTTTGCTTTGCAGGGGCTATAGCTTTAATTGTGCTAATTTTTATACTGTAATCTATAAATCGACAAAATTTTTTAAAACTATAGTTTAATTTAAAGAATAATGCCATGAGGATAAGTCAATCATCTAATTATGAAAAAGATGATTGGCTTTTTTTTAATAATAGCACTTTTGATAGGGGCATCTGTGCTTAATGGAGTTAATAATGAAATAATATCTTCCTACAATAAGATTGCAATAGTTAGTTCAAATTATGTTGAAGACTATAAAGATAATGCAATCGAAAGTGGAGGCAAGTATTTTTATTTTTTTGATAACGAAAGTCTTGTTGACTATGAAAAATTTGGAAATATCGAAGGTTTAAACTTTTACTTAGATAAAAATACACCATTTTCATTTTTTGAAGATAATGTAGATTTTATCTATAAAAGTGATGGAAAAGTAAATGGATATGATATATATTATGGCTATACAGTCAAATATAAAGATTTTCTAAATATAAACAACAAAAAGGTAAATTTTCAACTTGTGAAAACTCAGAATGAATGGATAATGGGATTTCCATTGATTTTAACAGGTTTCTAATGTCGAAAAATGACTAAACAAAAAAATTACTCAATATTTTCATTAAAACTGTATGTATAAACAAGATAACTTCGGTCAATAACCACAGTAGGAGGTAATATGGAAATAGGAAGAAAAAATCGTTTTGTTGAATTTATCAAAAAGTACGGAATTTTTGTCGCTATTGGACTTGTGATCTTTATAACAGCTCTCACATTTACTCTAATTGCTACATTAAATTCTGGTGTTCCAACAGGCACTACTAATTTAAGCTTTAGTTTGCCTATGGAAAATGCCACTGTGATTAAAGATTTTTCAGCTACTGAGCTTCAAAACAATGAAACTTTAAATCAGTGGGAAGCACATAAGTCGGTAGACTTAACATCAGAAACAGGGGAGGTTTTTGCAGTGCTTGACGGAGAGGTTATCGGAGTTGATTATGATTATTTAGGAGGACATACAATAACTATCTCTCATGCAAATGGTTTCCAATCAATCTACTCATCACTTGCCCAGCAGGTTGATGTTGCTGTGGGCGATCTTGTAGTTGGCGGACAAAAGATAGGTCAAGCTTCAACGAGCGCTAACGGCGAACTTGAAATGGCGGAGCATCTTCATTTTACTTTAAAACTTAACGATAAAGCAGTTGATCCAAACAGCTATCTAGACCTTCAAGCAAAATAATTCAAATTGTTAAGAATTAGATAAATTCAACAGATAAATTTGCGATAAAATATTATCGCATTTTTATTTACATATTTTTTTAGATATGCTATAATAATAAGCGGAGGGATTTATGAGTACAATCGATAAAGTGAAACAACTTATAGCAGAACAACTTTGCATTTCGACTGACGACATCAAAGATGATGCTAATATTATTGAGGACCTAGGAGCTGATTCGCTTGATGTAGTGGAACTCTTGATGAGTTTTGAAGATGAGTTTAAGGTTTCAATTCCAGATGACCAACTTGAAAATTTAAAAACTATTCCACAAATCGTCAAGACGATTGATGAGTATACAAAAAAGTAGATAAACTTGTTAAAAATTTTTAGCCACGATGTTTATCTAAGGACTAGAGCGTTAGATTTGAAAATATTTCTAATGCTTTTTTATTTTTAATTTAATTATAATACAATTTTATTCAAAGATTTATTGTTGTTTTTAATAGTTTGAAAGCATTATTAAATATTCCTTAGCAAAAAATCAAAATTGCCTGCCTTTCAACAAAAATCTACAAATTTTGACATATATTCCCTTTTTTCATCATAGTTTATAGGGTGGAGGAATGTATGAAAGATGCAATAAGGGAGCGGGTATACATGCTTGCTAGTCACATACTTGAAACTCATGACACTGTGAGGAAGACGGCCTCTATATTTGGGCTTAGCAAAAGTACCGTTCATCATGATGTATCAACAAAACTGCAGGCAATTGATTTATCTCTCTTTGCGCAGGTTAAAGATATATTAGATGAAAATTTCGCTGAAAAACATTTGCGAGGGGGACAGGCAACAAGGGAAAAATATTTAAGCAAAAGCGAAAAGCATGTTTGATGAAAAAAGAAAAGAGAGTTTTCAATTTGATATAGAAATATAAACTCTCTTTTTTTGATTATTATTAGTTAAATAATTTAATCTATTTTATTTGCGCTAAATAATAGATTTTGATTTTTATCCATCACAACGCGTTCTATTTCTTCTCGTCCTTTGCCTAAATATTTGCGAAGATCAAATTCTTTTGGATTTTCGCTTAAGACTTTTCTTACCTGCATGGTCATGGCAAGTCTTAAGTCTGTATCGGTATTGATTTTTACGATATTGTGATTTTTTATCGCTTCAATTAGAAGATCTTTCGGTACACCGACAGCATGTTCAAGCTTTCCGCCGTAACTATTAAATTTATCTACAAGCTCTTTGTCGACAGTTGATGCGCCATGAAGAACAAGTGGAAAAGATGGCAAAAGATTTTCTATCTCCTGTAAGATATCAAATCGCAAAGTTTGCTCACCTTGATATTTATATGCCCCATGGCTTGTGCCAATCGCAACAGCCAGACTGTCAACACCTGTTCGCTCAACAAATATCTTTGCTTGTAAAGGGTCGGTAAAGTGATGGTCAGACGCGTATACATTATCTTCTATTCCTTTAAGCTGTCCAAGTTCGCCTTCTACCTGTACATCAAATTTATGAGCATAATCACATACCATTTTTGTCAATGCTATATTCTCACCAAATTTCAAACTACTACCATCAATCATGACACTATCAAAGCCGAGATCTATTGCCTTTTTGCAAATTTCAAAACTTTTGCCATGATCTAGGTGTAAGAATAAATGCGTAAAACTTGCTTTTGCACCTTTTGCTAGTTCGATGATGAAATCATCACCAATATAAGATAAAGCGCCTTCGCTGACAGCAATTATTGCTGGTGCATTTGTCTTTTTGCAACCATTTACAATGCCTTGCAGACTTTCCATATTGTTAAAATTAAAAGCACCAAGAGCAAAGTGATTTTGAAGTGCTTTTTTATAATATTCCTTTAATCTATTCATAATTTCCCCTTGATAATATTAACACATTTTTTGAATTTGTCCAACATATTGATATAAAAGGGGAGAAGAATATGAAAAAAAAGATATTAATGATTTTGTCATCACTTGCAGTTGTGCTTTTTCTTTTTACAGGATGCAGTGACTTATCAATCAATAATTGTATAAGCGAGATCACCTTCACCTATTTCAAAGGGCAAGATATTTCTTACTCTAGCGTTTATGCAAGTATCAGTGTAGGAGAAAGAGAAGAGCCATACAAAATGGATGGAAAACATAGAAAAAATGTTGATTTTGCTCTTATCAATTTAACTCTTGATGATGTAAATCAAAATGAAGTTACTGCTACCATTGAAATAGATGGCACTGCAAGCGAAGTCGTGCTAGAGTTTAATCCGCGCACAAGTTCATATATGGCAGATTTAGGATATGCAATCAGTGGCGACAGCACTATAAATTTAAAAGTGGACAATTACAGCATTGATTTTTTTAATATTAGCAAAGATTTCAAAGTAGATTACAATAAGGCATTAGAGATTGGCGAAAAGTTGTTAAGCGAAAATGTTACAAATTTTTCAAGCAGTAATTTTGACGGAGAAATCTATTTAAAGCTTTTCACAATGGAAGGAAGCGATGTGCTATACTGGATATTTACTGCTGTCTATGAGAATGGGGTAACCTATAACTTTGCTATCAATGTAAATGATGAAAATGATGTTTATGTAGATTGATGGTCTTGAATAGAATGATTTTACTAATTACATTTGATTTTTATATTAAATTTGCTATAATAATGTCATGTTAGATTTAAAGACTAGTCAATCTATAAGAGAAAACGCTGTAGTGATCTGTGTACTTACAAAGAAAACTGACAGCTTGAATAGAAAGATAGACGAAATCAATCGCCTATGCTTTTCTAGTGATTTAAATGTCATTAAAAATTTTCACCAAAATATAAAGGAATTTAATAAGGCCACTGTTATTGGAAGCGGTAAGGTCGAAGAAATCAAACAATTTATTGAAAATTGCGATGAAATTATTGATGTAGTAATTGTAGATTATGCATTATCAGGCTCTCAAATGAAAAATCTTGCAAGTGCGTTTAAGGTTAAGGTTGTAGATAGAGTTGGTTTGATTATAGACATCTTTGCAAAAGGTGCAAAGTCAAACGAAGCCAAACTGCAGGTTAAACTTGCTCAAGATCAATATCTATTGCCAAGGCTCTCACAATTTCAAGGTACAAGCGGACGATTTGGAAGTGCGGGCGTTGGTATGAGAGGACCAGGCGAAACTAAACTTGAACTCAATAGGCGAGTTTTAGAAAATGAAATCGCATCGCTAAAAAAGCAGATTGCAAAAATTAAAAATCAAAGGGTTGTTACTAAAAAGGATCGTCTCAATAGCAATTTGCCACTTGTTGCACTTGTAGGTTATACAAATAGTGGAAAATCTTCCTTGCTGAAGACTTTGACTAAGGAAGAAATA
>CALVNK010000056.1 GCA_944349615.1 uncultured Clostridia bacterium | reverse complement strand
AAAATAAAACGCTCAAAACCAGTCATTTAGGTGTACTAAACTCCTGGCTTTGAGCATTTTTCGAGCCTTGCCTCGCTTGTTTTTCTACAGTCTGTTAATTTGTCGATACTTTGAAAGGTGGCAATAAGCCACCTTTTTTAGTGGTGAATATTTTTCACGCCCTACTTAAAAATAACAAATTCAAAAAAGACTTGTATTAATGAATAAATTGTCTAAATTTGCAGAAAATAAAGACAAAGGGGGAATTATGAAAGAACTTTACACACTTTTAGGCTTTGGTGCGGGTATGCTTGCTGGCATGGTGCTATATAAACATAATATGAAAGCCAAGACCATCTATAACAATGGTGAAAAAGTAGTTTTAGATAAACTTAATCAAACGGAAAAAGAAGCCAAGGCAAAAATGCAAGACATGAAAGACAAAGCCGATGACAAACTCGACGAAACTGTTGAGATGATAAACAAAAAAGCAAAAAAACTAAAGAAAAAATTAAATAAATAGATTTATAATGTAACAAAAAAAATCAAATAAATAGAAATTATCGAATAAAACGCGAAAAAAAATCATTGTTGACAACAAAAAACCTCTATCAATTTAAGATAGAAGTTTTTTTAATTTAAC
The DNA here is from genome assembly GCA_944349615.1 of uncultured Clostridia bacterium. GTDB lineage: Bacteria > Bacillota > Clostridia > Christensenellales > UBA1242 > Caccovivens. The sequence goes on along the minus strand of CALVNK010000056.1, from coordinate 5,884 downwards.
TAACGCAATGATTTAAGCTGAAACTTTTGTAAATACTGTATACTCTCCTTCTTGACTTGCTGTAAAGTATGAAGTGTTTTCAAAATAATCGTTGTCACAAGTATCAACAATAGTTTTCAATACCTTTACAGTCGTTGCATTTTCAAGTAAGAAGTCTACACTGCTACTTGATGTTGCAATCTTATAAATATCATCACTTTCTATAGTCACACTTGTTAAACTATCGCAATCATCGAATGCACAATAGCCGATTTCAGTCACATTTGCAGGGATTGTGATTGAAGTGAGATTTGTACAACTAGTGAATGCACGATCACCGATTGATTTAAGCTGTGAGTTGTCTCCAAAGTCTACTGTTTGTAAATTTGTGCAATATTTGAATGCAAATTGATTGATAGCGGTTGTATCTTCTTCTAGCGACACAGTTGACGCTGCTCTGTCAAGCATCCAAAGTGCAACCTTTGTTTGCGTAGTATCATTGATATAATATCTCATGTTATTTATCTCTTCAATTCTTCCCTTAGCTTCTTCGCCTGGTTTTACTATTTCATATGCATAATATCCTACATTCCCATTGCTAATTATACTTCCTGCTGTAATATTTAATGAAGAGTTGTTGTAAACTATTGCTAGTGAAAAGCAATCTTGGAATGCTTGAGAGCCGATTTCAGTCACACTTGCAGGGATTGTAATTGAAGTGAGATTTGTGCAACCAGAGAATACAGAACTAGAGAATTCGGCGCTATCGTATTCATTGCCAATTGAGGTTACTCCTTCTTCAATAATCACTTTTTTAAGTGAAATGATGCCATAGAATGCATAGTCTTTTATATTCTTATTTATAGTGATTTCTTCAACAAGTGTATTGTCGATATATAAATTGCAGTTTGACCAATTAGGAGTGTCAACGCTTATATCCAACCATTGATCTAAAGTGCCTTGATAATAGATGTCGGTCAGATTTGTGCAATTAGAGAATGCAGAACCGCCGATTTCAGTTACACTTGATGGTATTGAGATGTTTATTAACCCAGTACTTGCGAAAACGCCTTCATCAATTATTTGAAGATGAGAATTGTCACCCAAATCTACTGTTTGTAAATTTGTGCAATTATAAAATGCTCCCATACCTATTTCTGCTATTTCACTAGGGATTACAATTGAAGAAAGGCTTGTGCAATCTTGAAAAGCAAATTCTCCTATTTCAGTGATTTCTGTACCTGTATCTTTTTCTATGGTATAATTTTGTGAATTTACATCTACTGTTTCATAGTAAGATGGTAATGTTAGTTCAGTGGCATTGCCTGTGTAGCCTGTAATAGCATTTCCACTGAAAGTAAAGTCATCAAGTCTTCTATATGATTGACTTTCTACACCTATTGTGATATCATTTGCCGGCATTGTGAATGAGTATTGTCCTTCTGTTTGATTGATTGTTACCTTTTCTTCACTGCCATTTTCTATATAATATAGTCCATCTGACATTATTACATAATCTTCTGTGACTTTATCTTGAATGTTTGCTGTCACAACTACTTGTTCGCCACTTATTGCTTTATCCAAACTTACACTAGTTACCATGTCACTTACAGATGAATCAATAGTTATTGCATATTCTTCAGCATAAGTAACCGATATTGTAACATTTTCAGCTGGCATATTGAATGTGTATTTTCCGTCGCTTTCAGTTAAAGTATCATTGTTTACCTTTACTTCAATTATTCTATAGTCTGAGTTTGGTGTAATTGTAAACTCAATACTTTCACTTTCGACTGCCTCAGTCTTATTCCCGGTGATTGTGACTAGATTTTGTGCGTCTTCAACTGATATTGAATATAGCTTTGCATAGTTTGCTGTGTATTCACCTTCTGTATCTTCGCCTATTATAAAGGTGTACTCTTTGTCAGTTGAAATTATCTTTCCATTAAAATTCCAACCGGTAAATCTGTATCCTGTTATTTCTTCTGCAACTATTGTTACACTGTCTCCTTTTTTGTAACTTCCATCGCCAGACAATACTTCGCCTTCTATACTGACATTACTTCCTAATTCTATATCATACTTCTCTTCTTTTGGAAGTAAAAAAATCAAAAGTAAGGCTACTATTATAATCACTCCTACTCCACTTGCTAGTAATGACCAAAATACTACCTTTCTTTTGTTGTTTGGTTTTGTTTCCTTTTGTATTGATCCTTTGGGAAATTCGTTTGTTTCTTTTTCCATATTCTTCTCCTTTTTTCTTATTTACAAAATGTATATTCGATAAATTTAAAGAACATGGCAAGTCAAACTTTAGGCACAAATTTATCTTTTATGTATTTTCACGGCTAATTATGGTTTTGAATATAACACTTTGTTTTTGATATCTTTTGTTTTCTAGTATTTTAATTTTCATTATCTATTATACCCCCCCCCGCCAAAATGTCAAATTTTTTTACCTTTTTTCAAAAGGAATTTGACATTTTGCGCGAATTTCTGACAGTGTATACAAGATTTTGCTCAAAAATAGGATTTTTGTCGAAAAAACTCGATTTTTGCAGAATACATCTTTCTATTTTAGTATATATTTTATCATAAAAAAATACATCTATTTGAATTATTAAGAATAATAATCTATAGATGTAATTTTCATAAATAATTATAAATTGTTTTTAAGATCTTTTTATAAAATTATCGTTTAATCTTGAAATCCCATCTTTTTTTCTAATTTTTCAAGGCGTTTATAATAATCTTCCACAGCATTTTTGATTGCCTCTTCAACAAGTGTTGCACAATATTTGCGATCTAGTGGAATATCATTAAATTCTGAAATGATTTCTTCTTCTGTAATAGATAAAGCCTCTTCAAGTGACTTTCCAACAAGCATTTGACATGCGATATCACAAGCAACGATTGTAGCAACTCCACCAAAAGCCTTGAATTTTGCGTTGTCGATAACACCGTCCTCATCTATCACCATATAGATCTTAATCAAATCCTTGCTTATCTCATCTTCAGCCCTACCTGTAGCATTTGCTCCACGAAGTCCGCCTGCAAAACTAGGATTTTTAAATCTTTCGAGTGTCTTTGCGCTGTACATAATTACCTCCTTCCTGCTTTTGTGAGAGCGGAAATAGATCTCAATCTCTCAACTGCCTTTTGCAAAACTTCGACAGCATAATCTATGTCGCTTCTAGTAAGATTTTTTTTAAATTTAAATCTTACAGAAGATTTTAAATGTTCATCATCAAGCCCCATTGCCTGCAAAACATAGCTCTTTTCAGTAGATCCTGCCTTGCATGCTGAACCTATTGAAACTGCCACTCCTTCCATATCAAGAAGCATTAGTAGTGATTCATTGTCCACCATATCGAAAGACATATTGACAATACTATTTACCTTTTGTTGTGGATGACCATTGATTTGGACATATTCAATTTTTTCTTGTACGCTTCTTATGAAATAATCTCTGATTGAACGCAACTTCTGTTGATTGATGATCATGTCGCGCTCGGCAATTTCAACTGCTTTGCCAAAGCCTGCAACAAGCGCAACATCGACAGTACCACCACGCTTGCCTCGCTCTTGGCTTCCGCCTACGATCAATGGCTCGATTCTTATACCATTTTTAAGATAAAGGCATCCAACCCCTTTTGGTCCATAGATTTTATGAGCAGTCAAAGTCATAGCATCAATTTCCATATCTTGAACATTGATTTTGATAGCGCCGATAGCCTGTGATGCATCAGTGTGGAAAATTATGCTATAGTCATGAGCAATCTTTGCAATTGCCTTGATATTTTGGATTGTACCTACCTCGTTGTTGACTGCCATGATAGAGATCAAAATAGTATCATTTCTAATTTCATGGATAAGATCTGTGAGTTTTACAAGTCCCATGCTATCTACTGGGATTTTTGTAACAACAAAACCTTCCTTTTCAAGCTCTTCGCAAGCTTCCATGATGGCGCTATGTTCAATAGCACTGATGATAATATGCTTACCTTTATTGGAATATGCTCGCGCAAGCCCCTTGATTGCAAAGTTATCCGCTTCTGTTCCGCCAGAAGTGAAATATATTTCATTTGATTTTTCAGCGCCAATAGCGTGAGCAATTCTATCTCTTGCTCTGTCAACTATTGCCTTTGCATCTCGTCCATAACTATGCACAGAATTGCTGTTTCCATAAATAGTGTTAAAGCATGGAAGCATTTCTGCCATAACTTCACTAGAAACATAGGTAGTTGATGCGCTGTCTAGATATACTCTCTTGTCCATTTTTATACCCCTTTTACATACTCTTTAATTTTAACACCACTTTGCCTTATTGTCAATACAAAAATAACTAAAAAGATAGATTTTAGTTATTTAACAGCATTTTTATTTACAATTTATAATCTATATTTTAAATAAAGGGACAAAAAAAGTCTTTTGATTTTCAAAGGACTTTAACGATTATAGGTATTTCTTAAGTGTTTCAACACATTCGTTTTGCATCCAAACTCCAACATGTTTTTCTTTTGCCACACCATCTTTAAAGATCATAAGTGTAGGAATAGACATGATGCCGTATGTTCTTGCAAGCATTTCATTTTTGTCAACATCTACTTTGTAAATCTTGACTTTGTCGCCGATCTCCTCATTTATCCCTTCAAGTATTTGCCCCATCATTCTACAAGGTGCGCACCATGTAGCAAAGAAGTCAATAAGTACCACTCCTTCTTTTGTTAAAGCTACAAAATCTTTTTGTTCAATTTCTTGCATAATTTTCTCTCCTTTTCCTCTATTATATATTAAAATCATAAAATTTACTAACAAATTTCAATAAATTTATAATTATTTACCAATAATCTTATTTATCACATAACTTGCGATAACGCATGCACAAGCTGGCGGATAATAGGAAATACTGCCTATAATTTTGTCAAATTTTTGCGGTTTTGAATAGGATATTGCTACATCTAGACCCTTTATGCCAAGTTCTCTCAATCGTTTTCTTACAGCCTTTGCAAGTCCATCATCATGCGTCTTTTCTATATCCACAACTGTAAAGATAGGACTATCAAACCTGTTCCCTGCCCCCATTGCTGAGATGATATTGATATTATTTTTTTTACAATAGCAAATAAGTGCGACTTTGTCTTTCACGCTATCAATCGCATCGACTACAAAAGTATTGTTTTTGACAAGATTTGTAACATTTTCTTCGCATAGTCTTTCATTTACTGCGTCAATTTGTGCATCAGGATTTATCTTCAATATCATATCTTTTAAGACTTTGACTTTATCAAGGCCTATTGTGTCAGTAAAAGCAACCGCCTGTCTGTTTATATTTGAAGGAGTGATTTTGTCAAAATCTATAATTGTGAATTTTGATATACCTGCGCGTGCCAAAAAGAGTGCAACATATCCGCCAACTCCACCCGTTCCAACAATAGTCACATGGCTTTTAGATATTTTCTCTATATTCTCCTTGCCAAGTAAAAGTTCAGTTCTTGAGTTATCCATGAAGATAATTTAACATTTTTTATCTGTTTTTGTCAATTTTTTCGCTTAAAAACACAATTTTTTGTATGTCGGGTAATAAAATCTATTATTTTGATTGCAGTCGAGATTTATACTTAGGCAAGAAAGCATTTTTGCCAAATGGCAAAAATAGATGGTCGAGTACTCGACCATCTCCCCTTTTTTCGCTTTCACGAAAAAAGGGGCTTTCTTGCCCCCCTAATATTACAAAATATATTTTTTCAAATCAAATTTTCTTTTTGTTTCCTTAAATGCATTCTGCACATAATTTTTGTCGATTACAACCTCTGTCTTTGGCAAAGTATCAGAGGCATTAAACTAAATATTTTCCAATATGTCATCCTTTATATTGTACATCTTTCTTGTACCCAATTTTTCA
>CALVNK010000055.1 GCA_944349615.1 uncultured Clostridia bacterium | reverse complement strand
TATGATCCGCCAATTTCTATTGCATATTTATATTTGTTCATTTATCCTCCAATAATATAATAGAGTTTAACAAATTTGACGAATATTGTCAATTAAAGAATGTAATTATTATCTTTTATATCTTTAAAACAAAAATTATAGCCCTTTTAATTATAAAACCAAATAAATGTAAAAAAGATTTTTTCAAAGAAACATGAAAAAATCTTTCTTAAAAATTAAAACTGTACTGTTATACTCGACGAGACATTATCCTTTAAATAGGTAAATGTTACACTCTCACCAGCATCAATATTAAGAAGCATATACAAAAAGTCATTTCTGTTTTCAATCGTGTAAGTGATATTGCCAATTGCACACTGTGTGATTACAACCCCGGATGTCAAATATTGCATATTTGATATGGTCGATGCATTTGAAATTATATAATAGCCACTATCTTCAAAAGTGAAAGCCTCGTCATATTCTTCTATATTATAATATAAACCATCAAAATAATAATAGTCGGCAAATTCTGAAATTGTTTGAATGATTAAACCATAATCTTCATCATTTTCTTGTTGAGATTTAATAGAACTTATAATGCCCGCTTCTTGACTATCTATTCCTACAAGATCAAGATTTTCAAGATCGTAGATGAAATGATCTTCACCATCATTTTCATTATTAAAAATTACTCTATCCAAAACTTGTATAAGAGGATATATGTTGACAAAACTGTTTATTTGATTACCATTTGAACTTGATACAGATGTAGACAATGTTGCAAGCCCAATCAGATTACCTCTTTCGTCAAATACTCCTCCACCAGAATTGCCAGGGCTTATCTCAACGCTCATGCTGACAACATCTTCATATACATTGTCAATATATGCAAGTGGATAATAAGTCACACCATCTGGAACTTCGTCTTCATCTTCGGTAGAATGCCAAGAACTCTGATTTCCAAAACCACCAAATATTGATTGTTGGTAGTAATATTTATAGAATCCTGTATATTCTGTTTTAAGAGAATCGTTTCTTATATACCCTGTTGTAAAATCATTGAGATTTTGTAGGTTAAGAGGAGAGCCGATAGTAAAAATTTGTTCAATATCAATCTTGTCTACATCATCACAGTTTACAACCCTATCCATCATTCTCACATAATCAAGTTGCAAATCTTCGTTACCACAATAAATAATCGCAAGATCAAAATCTTTACTGTACCAAAGTATTTCACAGCCACCATAAGATGATTCATCTTCTGTAATGATTTCGATTTCTATATTAGAATAATCTCCGCTAACAGCCATATCAATTACATGATAATTTGTCGCAATATAACATCCATTGTTTGCAATGTAATCTAGATTTGTTTCAAACCCCTTTCCAGCTATACAAACTCCACTACCAAGTGATGTATAACTATAGAATCCACTTTGACCTGTAACCGTAACGGCTACACATGCGTTATCCCTATACAACTTTGCTATATCATAGATATCCATATCTTGAGTTATTTGATCATTTAAGCAATTTGATTGCGAATATGTTTTTTTACTATTGTCAATAATAGGAACAATAAAATAATAGACAAGAAAAGAGATTAGCAGAATAATCGCTAATGTAACTATAACATTAATAAAAGATTTCTTGTTCATTGTCTATCCTTCCCTTTTTACTTTTTAAATAAAATTTCCTCTTTTATAAATACTTAAGATATATATATTATGATAGTTTTTTTTAAATTTATCAAACAATATCATATAATTTTTTTATTTATTTTTAAAAAAAGCTTCAATAGTGAAGCCTAATTTAAATAATTTGCAAACTTTTTTTGTATACTTTTCTATAATCAGATGCGACTTTCATCCCCTCAAGTATCTCGTAAGTTGCATCACCCTCAACAATGGTTTTCATTATAATCGAATCTCCGAGTATATCACATACAATATCCTGTACTACAGACTTTCGAGATGCATTAAGAGCAACTGCGAGTTTGACAATTACACCAAGTTTTCTAACCGCATCCAAGTCTTCTTCAAGCAAGATATCTTTATATTTTATCCACTCATTTAATGAAAAATCATCGAGATTTTGACAAACACATATAAACCCAGCAAGCAATAATTCTCTATGAGTTGCACCAGCAATATCTGAGTAAACAATTTTTTCAAATCCATGCTTTGTGTACTCTCTTGCATTGATACACTTTCCACTGTCATACATAAACGATGCAATGCGAAGTGGTTTTACATAAAATCTTGGAAGCTTATGCATTACTTTAAGTTGCTTAAAGAGAATTGATGCCATGTTATATACATTTGGATTGATTGAAAATTCATCCTTTGTAAACTCATAATAATTTTCCAGTGAATTTGATAATAGATCATTAAACCTTTCGTTTGAAAGATTTAAAACATTCATTTGCAACTGTCCACTGACCATGTTTGAGGTCGAAATCGTGATCTCAACAGGCTGAATATGCAGCAAAATAGCTTGAATAAGTGCAAAGCCTGTTGCAAGTTTATCCGCATTATCTCCATCAATGCCCTTGATCTTTTTAACTTTATCAAGATCAAGAGTTTTGAAAAAGGCAACTGTTTTATCAATATTTTCTCTTGAGATAATAAAATTATTATCAACGTCAAGAGGATATCTCATAATCTTCTTTGCAATCTTGCCTAGAGCAAGAAAAGACACGCCTAACCCCACAAATTTACCATCAGCATCAACATCTTGTAATATATTTCCTATTGATATTTGATTCTTTAAATATTCAATCGTCTTATCAATATCATTATCTACAAGCTTTGTATTGAATGTGCCGAGTGGAATGGTAACACTTGAAAGGATTGCTCGCCTATTATACTTAACTATATATGACGAATATGCTCCAACATATATAAAGATACCTTTTGCACTGTCTATATTGTTTACAACAGAATTAAAAAGCGATTTAATATATTCTTCATCATTTAAGATGGTAAAGTTCAAACCTGTATTATTATATATCTCATCAAAAAAGCCTCTATGGTTTCTAGCTCTTAAAATCACGCTTGTACATACAGGTATAATCTTTTCCACAGCGTAATCTTCGATGAGCTTTCTATAGATTCTTAGTATCTCTAAAATGTCATTTTTTGTTTTTGGATTGATAAGTTCGTCTTTATCTATCTCTTCTCCAAGTCTGAAAGCTTGCACTTTGCTTAAGCAAAGTAAACTTTTTCCATTTGAAATTTTGTATATTGATAAACCGAGCGCCCTTTCATTAAGTTCTATTATAGCGACTTTTTCCATTCTCCCCTCTTTTAATCTAATTTAATTGCGCCAACAGGACAACTAGCCTCGCAGGCACCACAATGAATACATTTGTTTTTATCAATTACGGCTTTACCGTCTTTATCAAAACTGATTGCGCCTACTGGACATATTGCAACACAAGTACCACAACCAATACATTTACTTTTGTCTACCATATTAACTCCTTAGATAATTCTTTGATATTTTAGCACATTTTTTATTTATTGTAAACTTTTTTTGGCATATTAAAGAAAATTGCATACTAAAAGTTTGCAACAATTTAAAGATGTAAAAAATGATTGTGTTTCTCTATATAGTTAATGCTTAATAATTCAAAATTTATATATAGACTATTTTGTTTTATCAGACTTTTTTGCCTTCCTTGCCTTTAACACATCTTTACCTACCCTGTAAAATTCTAAAATTGCAAGCAGGCACAAAAAAATTCCAAATGCAATACGCAAGATCTCACTGGGCAATTTTCCTGCCAAAAGAGCCCCTATAACAGTAAAAATAAGACCAGAAAGTACTATAGGCCAAAGACCATCAAGAGCAATATATCCATTTTTAAAGTGGATAATAAGAGAAAAAAGTGCCATAACGAGAAAAGAAAGGAGATTTAAACCTTGACAAAGTTTTTGATCGACATTCAAAAAGATCGACAAAAGCGGAATAAGAAGTGTACCACCGCCCATTCCTAAACCGCCAAGTATTCCTGATAAAAATCCAAACAGAATATACAAGAAAATAGTTAATATTAGACTCATAAAATTAATTTTATTCCCCCAACAAGCATTATTACAGCAAAGATTATTCTTACCCATTTAGGTGGCAAGATTTTCAGTGCAAAAGCTCCGATTATTCCGCCTGCTAGTGAGCCGATTGTCACTGTAATTAAAGGCAAAGATTTGATATAGCCATTTATTACATAGATAAATGCGGAGATTAATGAGAGCGGAAAAATTATTGCAATTGCTGTCGCATGTGAATGCTTTTCATCGAGCTTTGCAATTTTGTTTAAAACCGGCACACATACCATGCCTCCACCACCACCAAAAAAACCATTTAAAAAACCAATAAATCCGCCACCTAGTGACAATAGAAAATATTTTTTTAACTCTCTTTTATCTATTCTTTGCTTCCTTCTTTTAGATATGACAAAAGATAAGTTGTTTTTCAAATAAAAAACAACATTTCGCTTCTTTATTTTAAAAATAACTTTTGATTTCTGATAATTTACATGCTTTAACCTATAAAAACTGCGCCATTTATAGATTTTTTTCGCTTTTTTGATTTTTTCGACAAAATTTGTCATTCTTTTTACGCAAAAATCGTGCTTTGCGCTTATAGATGACATTTCTTTTGCACAAGTTAAATTATAATTTCTTTTTGTCGATCGTTTTACCATATAAGTATTATGAATAAATATGTTAAAATTATTTGGTCAAATTTAAGAAATGTTGTATACTACAAAGGTAAATTATTTAAAAGGTGGAATATGCTCAAATCTAGAAAATCATCTAAATCAAATATTATTAAATTATCTGCTCTCTTTTTATTCCCATTTTCACTTTTTGGGGGACTTGCTTTAAAAGAGATAAATTTTCAAACAAATGCAGAACAAACTGCAATCGACTATTTGCCTAGCTATGAAGAAAATGTAAGCGTAACTAATTCATCTTTCACTGAAGGTGGATCACCTATCGCTCAAGGTAACTCTCTAACTGGATGGACTGCTATTGAATCAACCTCATCAGCAAGTGGCATGTTTATCGATGTCGGAAATGGAACTGACGAAGAAGGAAATAATGCTACTTTCTCTCGATATCAAAGCACCTATATGCTCGACGCAAACCCAGGCGCTAGCGGTGATGACACACGAATAATGATGATCAATTCCAAATCTTCGAGCAGTGATAAAAATGTAAATGCAAGAAAAGGATATAGGTCAACCTCTATCACTCTAGAGGCAAATTCATACTATAGGCTTGCGGTTTCAGCAAAAACTGCTCTCAATGGTGACAGTAATGTCAGTGCCTCTATATATCTTTCTGGACTTGTAGACAACGATGGCGAGACATTTAGCATTGGCTATGAAAATCTAAAGCCAAATAATTGGAAAGAATATTATATTTTTATTGCCACCGGAGATGAATCGCAGACTGTGACAATAGATCTTTATCTTGGCTCGGCAAATGGTGCTGTTAGCAGTGGTGCTGTATTTTTTGACGAAATTTTTATGACAAGATATTCTGAAAATGCCTTTTTTGAAACTTGCCTTGACCATGGTTACCAAGGTCAGGACACCTATCAATCATTCAATAACGAAAATTTGGATCAATCTTGCTTCTTGGTTGAAGGACTACAAACAAATAAGGCACTTATCGAACTTTCGGACTATAACCTAGACTTTGAAGATGAAATTCCTACAGTAAGTACAGGAGATAAGTGGACAACCACACGCTCAACCTACGCACACGCACTCATTCGAAATGTATCTACAATGAGCCCTGTGGACTTTGCCTACCTTACAGATTACACCTATGTAGGCGACGATTTGTCCTATGGCAACAATAATGCACTTATACTCTATACATCCTCTCAAGGTGGATTTGTACAAGTCCAGTCACAAGATATTGAAATACAGGCACACGCAGTATATAAAGTGTCACTTAAAATGAAGGTGGCTGGTACGGGACTATCGTCAGGATCTTTCTATTTAAGAGTGGACGAAGCAGATAATATATACACTATATATCCAAACCTTGTGAGCAGCAGCGAAGATGACGATGTATACTATGAGTTAAATTCCAATCAGACTAATGGTTATACATCAAATGTAGAAAACAATTTCACGAATGATTATCAGACTATCGAATTCTATATTAAAGGACATCCTTTCTACAATTCCGCTGTAAACCTAAACCTCTGCTTAGGAGATAGCGAAACAAACGCCGTAGGCTGTGTTGTCGTTGACGATATTCAAATTGAATATGCAAGTTATGAAGATTTTTCTAGTGCTAGTGCAACTAACAAACTTGAGCTCACTTCAATTACCGGTACGCCGGCTGGAATAAGCAATCCTTATTTCAATTCTACAGAGATAAGTGATGATCAAATTAGAGCAATGACAGAAACTAGCCCATCAAGCATTTCCTATCCACTCCCTGCCACATCTTGGACAACAACTATTGATAATGCAAACACAGGCGAACAAGGCGTAATATATCTTTATGATGATGAAAGCTACAGAAATATGTACAGTGAATATGCTTGGGCAAGAGCAAACCCAGGACATCCTACAAATACTACCGATATAATATTGCCTAACAATGTTTATATGATATACAACGCGAGAAATGGT
>CALVNK010000054.1 GCA_944349615.1 uncultured Clostridia bacterium | reverse complement strand
GTGACTGGAGTTCAGACGTGTGCTCTTCCGATCTAGAGATGGCGTTTGCTGTAAACTCTCCATTATAGTGTGAAGCCTTCTTGCACCTATATTTTCACTTGTTTCGTTTTCAGCAAACGCCATCTCTGCCATTTCATCGATTGCATCATCAGTGAAATGCAAGTCTATATTATCCACAGCTAAAATGCTGGCATATTGCATGGTTACTGAATTTTTAGGCTCGACTAATATTCTCTTAAAATCTTCCTTTGTAAGATTGTCAAGATCGACACGGATAGGAAAACGTCCCTGAAGTTCTGGAATCATATCTTCGATATTCGATACATGGAATGCACCCGATGCTATAAAGAGTATAAAATCGGTTTTTACATTGCCATATTTTGTGGCGACCGTGCTTCCTTCAACGATCGGCAAGATATCTCTCTGCACTCCTTCTCTTGAAACATCTTGGTTGTTTGATCCGCCTGCTTTGCCGATTATCTTATCGATTTCGTCAATGAAGATTATACCTTCTTCCTCGGTTCTTCTAATAGCCTCGGCATAGACATTGTCCTTGTCGATAATCTTATCGCATTCTTCACTTGTAAGAAGTTCTCTCGCGCGAGCAACGCTCATTCTGCGCTTCTTGTGCTTTTGTGGTAAAATGCCATCAAACATTGAGCCTAAACTTATCTCAGGTCCGCCTATAGCAAGCATAGGTTTTTGACTGTCAAGCACATAAATCTCTACATTTTCATTTTCGAGTTTGCCTTCTTTAAGCTCCTGTTCTACTATTGTCTTATCAACCTGCATATTGACAGCCCGTCTTGTATCGCAAATTGCATCGACAAGTTTACCCTCAACAATAGGCTTGACCTTATCTTCCATTTGATGAGCTTTTTCATCTTTGACCATTCGAACTGCTACTTCCACAAGATCGCGGATCATACTTTCAACATCGCGTCCTACATAGCCAACTTCGGTATATTTTGTGGCTTCAATCTTGATAAATGGAGCGCCGACAAGTTTTGCAAGTCGTCTTGCAATCTCAGTCTTACCAACTCCTGTAGGACCACGCATAATTATGTTCTTTGGCGTAATCTCTTCCCGCAGTTGCTTTGGCAGTTTACTTCGTCTGTATCTATTGCGAAGTGCTATGGCGACCGCTCTCTTTGCCTTTGACTGTCCAATAATATATTTATCAAGTTCTTCAACTATCTCTCTTGGCGATAAATTCATCTTAAACCTCCTCTACAGTGATATGATCATTTGTGAATACGCAAATTTGTCCTGCAATCTCAAGTGCCTTTCTTGCAATCTCATCAGCAGATAGATCAGTATTCTGCTTAAGTGCTTTTGCGGCGGCAAGTGCATAATTCCCACCCGAGCCTATCGCACAAACATCATCATCTGGCTCGATAACTTCGCCCGTTCCACTTACAATCAAAAGTTGATTTTTATCGGCAACTATCATCATTGCGTTAAGTTGTCTTGACGCCTTATCTTCTCGCCAAGTGCCAGCAAGTTCAACCGCACTTCTCATAAGATTACCTGAAAATTTATTGAGCATATTTTCAAATCTTTCGCAAAGCGAAAAAGCATCGGCTACACTTCCAGCAAAACCGATAACAACCTTATCATTATAAATTCTTCGCACCTTGTGAGCATTAGATTTGAATATCACGCTTTCGCTCATTGTGACCTGACCGTCACCTGCGATAGCAATTTTACCATCTTTTTTTACACCACAAATAGTAGTGCCTCTAAATACGCTTTCCACTAGTATATTCCTCCTTAAATCTTGCAAGCGATTTAACTGACCTATCAAATAGATATGATAGTAATTTTTCATTGGTATAATCATCTTGCTTTTCTATTATATCATAATCTTGCAAAATATCATTGCTTTTTGACAAATTTGTTTTAAGAATATTTTTGCTTATAAAGCCTATCATGCTTTCTTCATCAAGCGGAACAAGCACTTTATCCTTATAGTAATTGTTGACAGCCATTGCTGTTATATGCCCGCTGGCTATACTTTGACTATAGTCTTCAAAACCTAAAATACTTCCTGTAAAAAATAGATTTTTATCTGTCTTTGATTGCCCAAATTCATTTATAGCATACTTTGGATAGACATGCAGTCCTTCTTTTATCTTGCTTTCACTTAGTATGATGGCATTTTCAAAACCAGGCAAAGTCCTTATTATTTCACTTTGAGCGAAAATATCTAGATTGCTTGCAATTGAGCATAATAGAAAGCCTTCGTCTTGCCTGACAAGTGACAAAGTCGCATAGGGTTTTCTTTGCATACTCGAATTTAAAACAGGCATCATGCAAAAATTTCGTATACAGTCTTTGCCTTTTAAAGCAAGATCTTCTAGGCTTTTCGGATATATCTTAAAATCACCCTTTAATATCTTCTCGTTTAACTTCTCAATCACCTTATTTACAAATCGCACATATGTATCATAGTCTAGTTGCAAAAAACCATTTTTGCCATCAAAAGTGATTTTGCTTGTATCTATATTTGTAATAATTGGATACTTATATTTACAAGTCATACATTTCATAGAGCCAAGTTTTTGAAGCAAGAATTTTGAAAGACTTTCGCTTGTATTGTTGCCAGAGGCGATGATATTTATCTCATTTGTATTGATTGAAGTTATCGGAAAATTAAAATACTCAATATTCCTATTATTTTTGACCATTTCCAAGCCTAAATTATATATTTCCCCCTCAGTACAACCACGATAGCCCTGACTTTTTAGAAGTTCCTCTTGCCGAATAAGCGGACTGCCTAAAAATGAAAGCTCTCGTTTAAGTAGCGCGTCAAAAAGTTCGCGTTTTGGAGAAAGATCACTTTTTTTACTGCAATTTGCACAATTATATGTATGCTTGCCTTCATAGTCAAATAAGTTGACTTTGATATCATGACCTGCCAAAAATAAGGCACATTCTATACCAGAATATCCGCAACCTATCACATTAACAATATTTTTAACATAACCCATTTTAAGCCTCTTAAAATATGCTTTCTTATTTTATACTACAATAAAAAACTTGAAAAGTAAAAGCATTTAAGAAAAATTGCGAAATTTTTCGAGTTTTGTCTGAAAATTAAACTTTATTTGCATAAACAAAAATGCTCCTTGTTTAAGGAGAACCTTTTGAACCTTCAAAAAGCACTTTAGGTCAGTGGCAAGAATTATTTATATAAACGCTAGGCACTTTTAAGCCTTTAAGTCAAATTAAAATTATTTTCTTAAGATGTCACCCTTTTTAAGATGATAAGGGCAATTGATAGTAACCACTTCTTGCACGCGTTTTGCGTCTTGAATTTCTGTGCCATCGCTTGCAAAGATTTTCTCTATTTTTATGGTCTTTAAGAAATTATCGTCAGGCGAAAGCACTTCTAGTATGTCGCCAACCATGAAACGATTTCTCATTTCCACTTTGACAAAGCCTTCACTTTCATCTTCCACAACCTTTGCGATGAATTGTGCAGTCTGAATAGGCATTGATGACTCAATATATTCCTTGTCATCACTATTAAAATAGAACCCTGTTGTATAACGGCGATGTGATGTCTTTTCAAGTTCGTCATGCAGTTTATCGCTCTCTAGAGTTTTAT
This sequence comes from uncultured Clostridia bacterium, assembly GCA_944349615.1. GTDB lineage: Bacteria > Bacillota > Clostridia > Christensenellales > UBA1242 > Caccovivens. The sequence continues at coordinate 3,181 of CALVNK010000054.1, read as the reverse complement.
CAAGCGCTCGTCTATAGGCATTGACAACGCTTGCTACATAGTAGTCAGATTTCATTCTACCTTCAATCTTAAGTGAGCAAATTCCAGCCTTTTCAAGTTCGTCTAGATGATCGATCATGCAAAGATCTTTTGAATTGAGTATATATGTTCCCCGCTCGTCCTCTTCAATAGGATATTCCTCCTCCTTATTTTCCTCTCTAATTGTATACTTCCACCTGCAAGCCTGCACACAAGCACCGCGATTGCTATCTCTGCCTGTCATATAGTTTGAAAGCAGACATCGTCCTGAATAAGAAATACACATTGCTCCATGCACAAACGCCTCTATTTCAAGTCTATCTCCAATATTTTCATGCATCTTTTTGATGTTTTCAAGGTTCATCTCTCTCGCAAGCACCAGTCTTGTCACCCCTAAGTCTGCAAAAAACTCAGCACTATATGAATTGTTTATATTCGCCTGCGTTGAAACATGGACATTCAGTGATGGAAATTTCTTGCGAAGATAGTAAATCACTCCAACATCACTCACAATCACGCCATCCACCTTTGCTTTAATAAGAAGATTGAGATAGTCATCTATATGCTCAAAATCACTGTCGTTTGCGACGATATTTAATGTTACATAGCCCTTTTTGCCATTTTCATGAAGAAACTGCATTGCCTTTATAATCTCATCATCTTCAAAATTGCCAGCAAATGCACGAAGCCCATACATTTTGCCAGCAAAATAAACTGCATCCGCGCCAAAATGTAGCGCTGTAACAAGTTTTTCAAAATTGCCTGCAGGGGCAAGTAATTCCATAATTCTCTCCTTTTTTATTGCTTTCGTTTATTTTTTAGTATAATTTTTTCATTATTTTCGTTGTTTTATTTGATAATTTTTAATTTTTCATTTTAATTCAATTTTTTTCATCCTTTTTCTCAATTTCTCTTCTCGTTTCCAATTGATAAAGCCCAAAATGTTTGATAGCAAAAATATTGCATAAACAACCACTACAGGAATATTTCCAAAACTTTGCCCTTGTCCGTTGATGATAGGTAAAAGCCATAAAAGCAAGGCAATTATATTAAGACAGGTAAAGAATAAAAACATGTAAATACTCTTTCTCATCAAAAGATAGTTGCCTATTATTGTGAAGAATGCAGATAGACAGGCGATGAGTAAATTTGGCGTATTAAGTGCATTTAACACAAAGAATAGTGCAATAGTCAAGCAAATCGCAACAATGAAAAGGCACAACCATTCACTTGTCGATATCTTATTGCTCTCAACCTTGCTTTGTTTTGAACTGCCTTTAAGCCAACTATATAATGACGCCAAAAGTAATGGCAAAACTATTGCAACATTGAGTATTGCCTCACCATAATTTCTGTTTAAAAATGATTGGATTATATATAATATCGATTGAATAATGCCAAAAACTATTGAAATTTTAAGCCCAACAGCCAAAGTACCAACATAAATAATTGCAAAGATAGAGAAAAAGATTGTCAAAGCACTACTTTTGGCAATTATTGAGAGAACTACTACGCTTATGAGCCCTATAGAAAGATATAAAATTTCAGTCCAGTGAAATAGCTTAAAGAAATTTTTGACTTTTTCAAGCATTTTTGATGTTTTTATAGTCATATTTTGCCTTTTTTTAATATTTTGCATTTTTATTTAATAATTAATACTTATTTGACAAACTAAATTTTGTTTTTATTCCCACTTTTCAACTTTAAAAGAATAAAATTCTATAGTGGTACCACCGCACTGGCTGTAAGAGATAGATCGGCAAGACCTAGTCCGCTTTTTAGCATATAGAAGCCGGCACTTGCAATCATAGCTCCATTGTCAGTGCAATATTTAAGCAGTGGACTAAAGTACTCTATATCGTTCTCCTTGCAAATTTTAGATAGTTTTTCCTTTAATCTAGAATTTGCACCTACTCCGCCAGCGACTACAAGTTTTTTTATGCCAGTTTTGAAGCAGGCTTTTATCGCTTTGTCTGCAAGTTCATCTGTCACACACTCTTGAAAAGAACATGCGATGTCACAGACAGGGATATCTTCGCCACGCTGATGCATGTTATGCACAAGATTTACAACTTCAGTTTTAATACCACTGAAAGAAAAATTGAGAGTGTTTTTTAGACTCTTTGATACAGTGAAATTGTAGTTTGGTTTTCCATCTCTTGCCACCCTATCAATCTCAGGTCCGCCGGGATAGTTTAACCCAAGCACGCGCGCAACTTTATCAAATGCCTCACCTACTGCGTCATCTACTGTCGAACCAAGCAAGGTGTGCTTGTTATAGTCTTCCACCTTTAATATGGCAGTATGCCCGCCACTTATCATAAGACAGATAAAAGGCGGAGTAAGTTCTTGATATGAGATATAGTTTGCACCAATATGCCCCATTACATGACTGACCTTAATAAGTGGCACTTGCAAAGTATAGGCTAGGGCTTTTGCAAAATTCACCCCAACAAGTAGCGCACCAATAAGCCCAGCGCCAAAAGTAACCGCTACCGCATCGATATTCTCTTTTACAATTCCTGCCTCTTTCAAGGCAAGATCAAAAATGCTAGAAATCGCACTGACATGATTGCGTGATGCTACTTCTGGCACAACTCCACCAAATCGCCTATGAATTTCTATTTGAGATGCAACTATGTTTGACAAAACTTCCCTTCCATTTTTTACTACTGCAATTGAAGTCTCATCACAAGACGATTCAATGGAAAGGATGATAACATCTTTTTGTATCTTTAACTTTTCAAATTTTTCTTTTACAATTTCGCTATAATTCACGCTTAGATTATATCAAAATAAAACAATTTTTACAAGTAAAACAATGATTTTGTGTTTTTTAATGCGGATAATAAAAAATACACCTTGACAAAGATATCAAAGTGTATTTAAAAAGTTTGCAAATAGCAAGTAAAAAAAATTATTAAATATAAAAACAAATATTAAAAAGTCATTTGTCACTTAAAAAATTTGATTTTTGACATAAATCATTTACAAAATGTTAACTTATAATATCTTTTTAGTTTTTTATATATTTTTCGCCTTTTCAAAGATTTTAATGCGGATAAGGCTAGGTTATATTAGGTCTTGATTTCTTCTTTGCTTCTATTGAATCTCTTAAAGAATTCTTCGCTAATATAGCAATAATCAAGATAGATAGTATGCA
>CALVNK010000053.1 GCA_944349615.1 uncultured Clostridia bacterium | reverse complement strand
AAAGTGTATCGTTTACAGTACAGCCTGATGCTGACTATAGACTGATTGAGGTTAAGGTAAACGATGAGACAGTAGTTGCACAAGAAGGAACTTACTCATTCAACATGCCTTCTCAAAATGTGACTATATCGGTAACCTATGATAGAGAATATGCGATAACAGTAGACTCAAATTCAAGTGGATATGTACAGATAGACAAGCAAAATGCAATAGCAGGTGAATCAGTAGAATTCACAGTGTCAGATAGAGCAGGCTATAGAATAACCGAAGTCAAGTACAATGAAACAACATTGCAATCTGATTCAAATACCTACTCATTTAGTATGCCTGCTGGAGATGTGACGATTGCTGTGACCTATGATAGAGAGTATGCGATAACAGTAGACTCAAATTCAAGCGGAATGGTAACTGGAGTGAATGTAAGCACAGCCATCAATGGTGAACAAATTATCGTATCTGCAAATGATTTGGTAACTGATGAGATGGTGACTCTTATATCAGGATTATATTATATTGAGAGCGGTAGCGAGAATAGAGTGCCTATCAATCAAACTGATGGACAATACTCTTTCACAATGCCTGCAAACAATGTGACTATCTATGCAGAAAGTCAGGCATATCGAAGACTTGATGATTTCAGATTCAGTGGAAACCGCATTACAGACTATACAGGCAGTGCCAACCGATTGACATTGCCGGCTTACTATGATACGGTTACTGTCAACTCTCAAGACTATACAATTGAAAAAGACACTGGTACACAGATTACAAGTATAGGAAATTATGCATTCCGATATCGTACAAGTTTAACATCAATTACAATACCAGAAGGAGTGATAAGTATAGGAAACAATGCATTCTGGAACTGTGCAAGTTTAACATCAATTACAATACCAGAAGGAGTAACAAGTATAGGAAGTTATGCATTCCAGTACTGTACAAGTTTAACAGAAATTACAATTGAAAGTGATGATATATATAAAGATGCAACAAGTGCAACTTCAGCTGGATATTTGCTTGCTTATCCCGAGACGGTGAGAGTGTTAACAACTATTGTCAATACTTATGACAACAGATATCTTGAAAATTCTTCAAACTTCAGCACAAGGCCAGACGGCGAGTATACCGTGTTTACAAAACTGTAAGGGTAAAAAGCGAGTTTAAGTTCAATCTGAAAATAGGCTTTTAGAGTTATGGCTTTACAAGGATTTTGTATATCATTAAATAAACAACTATTATTAATAATATATTCTTATTAAAAATGCTTGACAAGCGAGGCGAGAGTGATTATAATATATCGCGTATGCTTCGTTGTCGGAGGCAATGCTTTTTGAAAAGACTTTTAGTTCTTTTTACGCAAGCACTCGTTATAGGAGTGGAAGGCAGAAACAAATGACAGGTGAAATCTTTTCGCCGATTCGCTGGGAATTTTAAGCGGAGTTGCATAATTTGCAATCGTGTCATTCATGTTTTACACTATAAAAGCATTTTTTGTGCGACAACATAAGCTGTTGTCGCATTTTTTACGACAAAATAAAATCTTAAGCAATTAAGTTAAAAGGAGAAGAAAGATGCCTACAATAAACCAACTTGTAAGAAAAGGTCGCGAAACTTTTGAGAAAAAGTCAAAAGCTCCACTGCTTGACGAATGTCCTCAAAAGCGTGGTGTTTGTCTTTCAGTGCGTACTGCTACACCTAAAAAGCCTAACTCAGCTCTTCGTAAGATTGCCAGAGTTAAACTTTCAAACGGCACTGAAGGTACTTGCTACATTCCAGGAATTGGACACAACCTTCAAGAGCACAGTGTAGTACTTGTTCGTGGCGGAAGAGTTAAGGACCTACCTGGTGTTCGTTACCACATTGTGCGCGGAACACTTGACACTGCTGGCGTTCAAAACAGAAAGCAGTCTAGGTCTAAATATGGTACAAAGCGTCCAAAGAAGACTAAGTAAAAAATCTTGATTTAGTTTTTAAGATTTTGAATTTTTTGCTTAAATTAAGTTAAAACTACAAAAAAATTCAAAAATTACATGAAAAATTGGTGATTTTGATAAGTTTTCTTTGAAATTTCAGTTTTTCATGACTAGAAAAATTTATTAAAAGGAGAAGAAAAATTTTATGCCAAGAAGAAATAGTGCTGTCAAAAGAGATGTTCTTCCTGATCCAATTTACAAAAACAAAGTTGTTACTAAACTTGTAAATCAAGTTATGGAATCAGGAAAGAAAGGCCTTGCACAAAGAATTGTTTATGGCGCTTTTGACATTGTTAAAGATAAGACCGGTGCTGATCCTCTTGAAGTGTTTGAAACTGCTCTTGAAAATGTTAAGCCTGTGCTTGAAACTAAATCAAGAAGAGTTGGCGGTGCAACATATCAAGTACCTATGGAAATCAGACCTGAAAGAAGACAAACTCTTGCAATTCGTTGGATAGTTTCATTTGCAAGAAAGAGAACAGGCGAGAGAGGCATGGATGCTCGTCTTGCTGGTGAAATTGTTGATGCTTACAATCAAACTGGTGCGTCAGTTAAGAGAAGAGATGAAATGCACAGAATGGCTGAGGCTAATAAGGCATTTGCGCATTTTAGGTGGTAAATATCGCGGGGACAACCAAAATTTTTAACGCGGGCACGGACTTTAAAAGTCCTAACCGCTAAATTTCGGTTTTCCCACGCGGGCCCCTTTCCCACTTCCGAAAAATTCCGCTGGACATTTTTCTGGAAGGCAAGGAGCTGACAAATCTACAAAACGGGCAAAGCCCTTTCCTTTTGAAGATTTGTTCAGCGGGTATTTAGGGCGACACCAAAATCTTGACGCTGACACGCTTTACTTAGGGTAAAGCTAACAGCTAAGATACGCAAAATCTCGCGTTGCTCTTCGATTTTGCTTTTGGTTTCTCTCCTAGTCCTCTTCCACTTAAGGACCCTTACGGGTGTTATTGGATGACTTCGAGTAGAAGAGAGAGGTGAAACTAGAATTTTCCATCAAAAAATCGGATTTAAAATTAAAAAATAAAAAATCATCTAAAGTCAAAAAGTGTATATAATCGCACTTAAAAATGGTTATAAATCTAAATAGGAGAAAAAATATATGGCAAATGATTTACATCTGACTAGAAATGTCGGAATTATGGCTCATATCGACGCTGGTAAGACTACTACCACAGAAAGAATTCTTTTCTATACTGGTAAAAGTCATAAAATCGGCGAAGTTCACGATGGTCAAGCGACAATGGATTGGATGGCTCAGGAGCAGGAGAGAGGTATTACTATTACTTCTGCTTGTACAACTTGTAGTTGGAAAGGTCATAAGATCAACATTATCGATACCCCTGGACACGTTGACTTCACAATTGAAGTTGAGCGTTCACTAAAGGTTCTCGATGGTGCTGTACTTGTTCTTTCCGCTCGTGACAAGGTTCAGCCTCAGACAGAAACAGTTTGGCGTCAAGCGAACAAATACAAAGTTCCTACTATTATCTATGTAAACAAAATGGATAGAGATGCCGCTGATTTCTATGGCTGTCTTGAATCTATTGAAAGAAGACTTAAGACAAAAGTTTTAGCTATACAAATGCCTATCGGCGAAGCAGAAACGTTTGTAGGAATTATTGACCTTCTTACAATGAAGGCAGAAATTTACAAGGATGATATCGGTAAAGAGATTGAAATTACTGATATTCCTGCAGAGCTCAAAGACAAGGCAGAGAGTATGCATCAAGAAATGGTTGAAAAGATTGTTGAAACTGATGATGCACTACTTGAGAAATACTTTGAAACTGGCGAAGTTTCAATTGAAGAACTTAAAAAGGCAATTAGAAATGCTACTATCAAAAAGACATTTGTTCCTGTACTTTGCGGTTCTTCTTACAAGAACAAGGGTGTTCAAATGTTACTTGACGCTATGGTTGAGTACTTACCTAGTCCTCTTGACATTGATGCAATCAAGGGTGTAAACCCTGATACAGGCGAAGAAGAAACAAGAGAAGCTGATGAAAATGCTCCACTTGCTGGACTTGCTTTTAAGATCATGACAGATCCTTTTGTTGGTGGTCTTACATTCTTCCGTGTATATAGTGGAAAACTTATCGCAGGAAGTTATGTTTACAACTCAAACACAGGAAAAACTGAAAGAGTTGGTCGTCTTATCCGTATGCACGCAAACACTCGTCAAGAAATTCAAGAGGTTAGCGCGGGTGATATTGCTGCTATCGTAGGACTTAAGGATACTATCACAGGACATACTCTTTGTGATGAAAAACACCCTATCCAACTTGAAAGTATGGAATTCCCTGAACCTGTTATTCAACTTGCTATCGAACCTAAGACAAAAGATATGCAAGAAAAAATGGCACTTGCTCTTGCTAAACTTTCAAGAGAAGACCCATCGTTTAGAGTTTCTACTAACAAGGAAACAGGACAAACTCTTATCGCTGGTATGGGCGAACTTCACCTTGAAATTATTGTAGATAGACTTCTTCGTGAGTTTAAGGTTGAAGCAACTGTTGGTAAGCCACAAGTTTCTTACCGTGAAGCGATCAAGAAGGCTGTACGCGCTGAAGGAAAATTCATCCGTCAAAGCGGTGGTAAAGGCCAATATGGTCACTGTATCATCGAAATGGAGCCATTACCTGCTGGTAGCGGTTATCAATTCGAGGACAAGACTGTCGGTGGCTCTGTTCCTAAGGAATATATCCAACCTATCAACAACGGTATCAATGAAGCAAGAATGAACGGTGTTCTTGCAGGTTATGAAACAGTTGACTTTAAGGTTACTTTAGTTGATGGTTCTTATCACGAAGTCGACTCTTCCGAAATGGCGTTCAAGATCGCTGGTTCTATGGCATTCCAAGATGGTGCTAAGAAAGCAGATCCTGTGATTCTCGAGCCTATTATGAAGGTTGCTGTCGAAGTTCCTGATGAATACCTTGGTACTGTAATGGGCAACCTCACATCAAGAAGGGGAATGCTTACTGGCACTGAATCAACTGCTGGCGTTCAAATCGTAAATGCTGAAGTTCCTCTTGCTGAGATGTTTGGTTACGCAACTGACCTTCGTTCTCAAACTCAAGGTCGTGGTAATTATGTTATGGAACCACTTCGTTATCAAGAAGTTCCAAAATCTATCGCTAATATCATCATTGGCGAAAGAGCAAAAAATGCTAATTAATTCTTAGATTAAGATTTCAAAGATTAATATTAAGAATTATAAAATTTTATAATGGCAATATTTCAAAAAACACAAGGGTAGTTGAAGATTTTATATTTATTAACTCAATTTAAGGTAAGTTTGTTTTTCGCGAAAACGATAAAATTATCGCCTTAAACTTGTGAAAATTATTTTGCAAAATATTGCAATAAAAATTGTAAAAATGTTTTGCATTTATTTGAAAATATGCTACAATGACACTAGATTAATAAAAAAAGGAGATTTTAAAACAATGGCTGAAGCTTATGTTAGATCAAAACCACACGTAAACGTTGGTACAATTGGTCACGTTGACCACGGTAAGACAACTCTTACTGCTGCTATTACCATGATTTATGGTACACAAAAATTAAAATATGACGAAATCGATAAAGCCCCAGAAGAAAAGGCTAGAGGTATCACAATCAACACTGCACACGTTGAATATGAAACTGCAAAACGTCACTATGCACACGTAGACTGTCCGGGACACGCCGACTATGTTAAAAACATGATTACTGGTGCTGCTCAAATGGATGGTGCTATCCTCGTTGTTGCTGCAACTGATGGTCCAATGCCTCAAACAAGAGAACACATTCTTCTTGCTAGACAAGTTGGCGTTCCATACATTGTAGTATTCATGAATAAGACTGATCAAGTTGACGATCCTGAACTTCTTGAACTTGTTGAAATGGAAATCCGTGATCTTCTTACTGAATATGGATTCCCTGGTGACACTACACCTATTATCAAGGGTTCTGCTCTTAAAGCTCTTGAAGCTGCTCAAGCTGGCGATGTAAACAGCTCTGCTTGCGACTGCATTAGAGAACTTATGGATGCTCTTGACAACTATATTCCTGAACCTGAAAGAGATACAGACAAGCCTTTCCTTATGCCTGTTGAAGACGTATTCACAATCACAGGACGTGGAACAGTTGCTACTGGTAGAGTAGAGAGAGGATCTGTTAAGATTGGCGATACTGTTGAAATCGTAGGTCTTGGTGCTTCTAAATCAACAGTTGTTACTGGTGTGGAAATGTTCCACAAGTCACTTGACGCTGCAATCGCTGGTGACAATGCTGGACTTCTTCTCCGTGGTATCACAAGAAGCGACGTTGAAAGAGGACAAGTTCTTTGCAAACCTGGTTCAATTCATCCTCATACAAAATTCACTGCACAAGTGTATGTATTGAAGAAAGAAGAAGGTGGCCGTCATACTCCATTCTTCAATGGTTATAGACCACAATTCTATTTCAGAACTACTGACATCACTGGTGTAATCGAACTTGAAAAGGGCGTTGAAATGGTTATGCCTGGCGACCACGTTAATATGACAATCACTCTTATTAACCCTATCGCTGTTGAACAAGGACTTCGTTTCGCTATCCGTGAAGGTGGCAGAACAGTTGGTTCTGGTGTTGTTTCAACAATCATTGAATAATTTTAAGATTAATATATTTCAAAAATGACTATCTGAAAAGGTAGTCATTTTTGTTTTATCTACATAATTTTTTTGTAATGATTATAAATAAGTTTATCCTCATACATTATTTTCTGTTTTAATTTATTTAATTTTTTGTCTTTTTTATACTTACTTTTTTCAGATTTTGAGGCAACAGTTTTGTTTTAATGATATTCAAATATATAAAAATTAATTTTTTGTTAAAATTCTACACAAAACATGATCAAATAGCTGGTTAATTTTTATTTTTCATTTTATCTTAATCGTAAATTATGTTATAATAATAAAAACTTTGTGATAATTGATTAGCAGATATAATAAGTTTAGATATATACAAGTAAATTTGCGATTTATTTAAAATTTTAACACAATTAAAAATATACAAAGTTTAAAACTAGAGGTGATTTATGAGTTTTATGGGCGGAATATTTAAAGCGCTTGGGTTTGAAAGCGAAAAAAAAGTGAAAACTACAAAGAGTAAAACCAAGGCTTCATATAAATTTAAAAATAAAAGAGGCAGGCGCACAGACCAGATTGACGGCGTTCCTGTTTATTATC
>CALVNK010000052.1 GCA_944349615.1 uncultured Clostridia bacterium | reverse complement strand
GTACCCCATAGAAAGTGGCTTAGCCACTTTTCGAGCCTTGCCTCGCTTGTTTGTCTACAGTCTGTTAATTTATTGTCACACTGAAACCGAAGATGTGTTCTTCGGTTTAATTATTATTTTATTTTCTATGTCAAAAGGAGAAGTTATGGAAGAATATGAAATTTCATTTATTGCAAAGTCGGTTAGTCCCTTTATTAAATATTGCAAGGAAAATGGATATGTGAAAGTAGGCGAGCGAAAGGAAAATCGTATAGTCTATGAAAATAAACATTCAAGAAATATTATAGCACGAATAACAACTTCATGGATTGACGATAAAGAGCAAACTCTTTTTGATTTTAAAAACACCGAACATCAAGAGAAAAACTTAAAAATTTCTCAAGAATCTATGCAAATGCAGGTCACAGATGAAAATCGAGAGATCATACAATCTTTTTTAAGAGTGCTCGATTTTGAAAAAAGTGCTGACAACTTGAGAGTTAGGTATATTTACCAAAAAGAGAAAGTTACATTTGAAATAGATGACTATATTAGACCAGACAATAATGTGATCGCGATTGAAGGTGACAAAGAGCAGGTCAATCGAACATATAAAGAGATAAAAGAATTAAATCTTGAAAATCAATTTTAAAAATAACATCAAAATAATTAAATTTTAAATAAAATTATTAAATTTTAAATAAAATATATTAAAATTAAAGAAAAATACTATAAAAAATAAATTTTTATAGTATTTTTTTTAATAATTTTTAATTCGATTAATTTTTTTTCGATGTCGCAATCTTCTTTAATAATCAAATTACTTACATCTAATGTGTCACCATTTTTCACAGCACCAAGTCTGATAAGCGCGTCTTCTAATGTTTCATGATTAAGATTTTTAATTTTTGTCTGCTGATTAATACTAACAAAGACATTAAAAATGATTTAAAATGTAAAAATCATTAAATATATTATTGTTTTTATGATATAATGAAATTGTAAAATAGGGTTAAGGGATTAATATGATAGCACAAGCGAAAAAATTGGTTTACGAATTACTAAAAAATGACAATTCGGGGCATGGAATAGAGCATATTGAAAGGGTGTATGATTTAGCCATGAAATTTGCAGAGAGTGAAAAGTGCGACAAAACTATTGTGGCACTAGGAGTGCTTCTTCATGATGTTGACGATTATAAGATATTTGGAATGCAAAGCCAGCTCAACCTTACCAACACGCGCACAATACTTGACAAAATTGGAGCAAGTGATCAGTTAAAGAACAAAATTTTAGATATGGTTTCAAAAATAGGCTTTTCAAAGTGTCTTAAAGGCAACAGACCAACAACGATAGAAGGTATGATCGTTTCCGATGCTGATATGTGTGATGCGATAGGTGCGAATGGAATTTTGCGAGCAAACTTGTTTTCCTATCTTCATGGCGAAAACTTTTTCGACAAGAATATCTTTCCGCAAAAACAACTTGATCCAAATGAGTATACGAAAAAAAACAAGACTACAACAGTCAATCACTTTTTTGAAAAAATCTTAAGGCTTAAAAATCTCATGATGACAAAGGCTGGCAAGGAGGAGGCTCTTGCAAGACACAATCTCGTTGTCACCTTTTTAAGACAATTTTTTGAAGAAGAAAAAGCTTTCGACTGGATAGTCTATCTCGATGAATACTTAAAAGAGAATGGTGAGTAGTAATAAGGACAAATTAAATATAATTATTAAAAATAAAATACTGGTCAATATTTGTGTGAAATTTAAAGCTCATCTGCATAGAAAAGATATTGCATGATAAGAGATTATTTGCTATCCTTTAAAAATATGATATCTTTTGCTAAAAGAGAGAATTTTAAGATTGTGGCAGGACTTTCAATTCTCAGGGAGGGCGAAAGCGAAGAATTAAAGTTTGTCTATCAAGATGTACCAGTATTTGTATGTGGTCATTTGCCATTGCCACAAGTGAAGGAAGAGTAGTTGAAAATTTAGTAAAAAAAAAGAGTTCTTTATAATCATCCGATTATTTAAAAGAACTCTTTTTTTATCTTTTTATTAGTCCCCAAATGGTGAAGATTTAAGCACAATCTTGTTTCTTCTTTCGATATCATAATAAACCTCTTTGATATCAAGTTTTCTTGCAAGAGTGACAGGTGGTTTTGCTGACAATTTTTCCATACATTTTGTTGCAAAGAAAGGCGTCATAGTATCTTTCATAATTTCCTTTCTAAATATCTTAGCAACGATCGTCCATTGTGGAAGCTGACGCAACTGCTGTTTATCAAGCAGTGGAGCACGCGTTCTTTGGACGCTCATCTGTACGCTTTCACCAGAGTCAAAGTCTTTAGTATTTCTCGTTCTAGACTCCTCTTCGTGGAAGACTGTCGTTTCACCGCAGGCTTCACTGAACTCTTGAATAGTCTTGGCGTCTTCCGAACCTAAGAACACTTCCATCTGGAAGTTACCGCGAATATTCTTGGCTTCTTCTTGACCATACTTGATATCAAGCTGACTATATGACTGTAAAACAATCTCAAAGAAAATTTTTCTAGAACGAGATACAGTAACCATTGTACCAAATTTTGGAATAGGTGGCATATTACCGAACTCATCTAGAATGAAGTATACAGGACGCTTTAACGAACCTGATTTACCTTTAGAATCAACTGTCTTGTTTGCCACATCGACAAGAACTTTGTAAAGCTGACTAATACACAATACACCAAGAGGGTGTCTTTCAGTTTTATGATCTGGAATTCTAATAAAGAATGCTGTAGGTCTTTCAGGAATATCTTTAAAGTCAATATCGGTACCAGCTGTCATATAGAAGATACCTTCATCGCCTAGAATATTTCCAATCGATGAGCCAAGAGTTGCAATGAATGATCTTTGAGTAACAGGACTTGCCATACAAACACTGCTCATTAAATTTTCAACATTGCTTGTTACAGGGTCTCGACCTTGAGCATATTTGGTCAAGGTTTTAAGTACACTTTCACGCTCGCCACCAGGATCTCTTCTCATACAAATCTTATATAGATTGAAAAGGTTAAACTTTTCAAGCGTCATTCCTAGTCTAGGATCTCGGCTATCTTCAAGCATAGCTTGCATAATACCGAAGATGAGGTCACGACAGCCATCAGGCCATGTTTTATCTTTACAGTTTGGATCATCTGGAATAAGTGATAGGGCAATATTCTTTAAGTCAGATTTTGCTTCGTCCTCAAGCTGAATTCTTATGGCTTCAAGTTCTTCTTCCAATATCTTCTCGTTCGGGAAGGCTTTGCCATCAAAACCATACCAAACATTTCCATAAGTTGCATCACCAATTTGAGCAGCACCAAATTTTTTAAAGCCCATTTGCTCAGGAGTGCAGTTGCTATATTTTTTTACCTCTTTTTTTAAATTTCCCGCTCTTTCATATACGCGGTAAGCGATTTCCATAGGATTCCATCGAGATGAAGCATAAGGATTTTCAAGGTTTAAAACGATAATGTTATATCCTTCTTTTCTAAGTATTTCTGCATTGTCTGTATAAAGTTCACCTTTAGGATCGGTCATAACAAGACTAGGTTTTTGCCCTGTGTGAGCCAAAATTCTAATGGTAGGGTTAGCGAATATCTGTGTTTTACCGGTACCAGTCGTACCTAAAACTAATGCGTGAGTTTCAGGTTTCATGTTGACTTCATATTTTCCACCAACCTCCTTGTTTCTAAATACAAAGCCTGTTTTTTTAAGTTTAGGCAGTTCGTTCCAAGTAGAAGCAATAAGGTCCTTGTCTGTTCGTAGTCTTTCTAAGGTGATAAATTTAGAGTCGAAGTTGACTTCTCGCTCGTCACCTTCAGCAGTATGACCTTCATTTTTGTATTTACTTTGTTTCTTTGGAAATAATCCAACAATAATTCCAAACACCGCACCGACTCCTAATCCGATGAAAGCATTGGTTCCAGCAACAGCATCACCAAAAGTTATCTCTTCTCCGCCGGTAACAAAAGTTATAACTGCCGCTATAACAAAGCCAACTATTGCAAATATAATTAAAAACATCAGCATTTTTTTAAATTTGCCCTTCATTCTTTCCTCCCTATATATTGTTTAACTATATCATTGATTTATTCAAATTTAATTATATTACAAAAATATATTAACTCATTAAAAAAAATATGTCAAGCAATTATATTGATAGATTATAGGATTATAATATAAACTATGTAATGTTAAAATTTTACTATCATAAAATTTTAATAAATTCTATCGAATTTGTATGCTAACGCATACTTATCACATAGTATGTATAACCATCAGCCTCACTCTTGCAAGCAAGTTCGGCTTCCGATAATATTAAAATATAAAATAAAGTATTAGCTATTATTTGTTTTCGATAATAAATGCGTGATGATTGGAATATCTTTGACGCCACTTGTCATGCCAAAATGACCACAGTCTTTGATAAATATAGGTTGCGCTTGAAGCATTTCAATATAGTTATGAAGCTGTTTCTGACTGAAAATATGGTCGTCATTGCTATAGATTGCATATCTTTGCCTTGTATGTTGTTTTACATATTCAAAGTCAAGCATGCTAGGCATAAAATCTTTAAGATATAAAAATTTTTCATCATTGATTTCGCTGTCATAGCCACCAGCAACTGCTATTAAGGTGTGGCAATCAAGTTTATATTTTCGCAAAAACTTTAAAATAAAAAGCGTTGAAAGACTATGACAAATGATGACACTATCCTTATCAATCAAGTCAATATAATCTTCTGCTACCTTGTACCAGCCATCTAAAGTTATATCTTTTTTCAAAGGAAAATGCAGAAAATACACATCAAAGCCTGCATTTTTTGCCCGCAATGCCACTTTTTCGCCAAAAGTTTGCTCTAAATGCGAACTCATTCCATGCATTAAAATACAATTCATTTTTTCACCTTTTAATCTTCAATTGTTTATTATATTTTAGTAATTTTCAATATATTTAGTCAAGTTTTTAACAAATGTTAAAATATCAAAATGAAAATTTATTTAAAAAGCAAAAAAATCATTTTTAAAGATAATTTTTAAAAAAGACTATGCAATTAATAAAAAAAATGATATAATAATATCCGTAACACAAAATCAATTCGTCAATTATGGCGACGACAGTTAAAATTAGACAATGAATGGATTTGCTTACTCTAGTTCTATTTTCCGATCAACTGTTTTATAAAAAATAAGTATGCACCTATGGTGAAGTGGATATCACAATCGACTTCGGATCGCATTTCAAGGGGTTCGATAATCCCCATAAAAAAATATCGTTTTTGCTCCCATGGTGAAATGGATATCACAATCGACTTCGGATCGATTTTCGAGGGTTCGAATCCTTCTGGGAGCACCATAAATTCCTTTATTTTAGGGATATCTGGCGATTTTAGGTTTCGCTAGATTTTTTCTTTTATGGCAAAAAATAAAAAAACTTAAAATATTTTGAATAACATTTTATAATTTTATATTTGCTATTTAATTTTAAATAAATTTGATTCTTAAAAAATACTTTCATTAATATATTTTAATGCAATTTGCTATATTTAAATTATTATCAAAATAAATTTTATAAGCGATATCAAATTATAACCAATAATTATGTTTAAAATCACAACATATAAAATCGCTTCATTTACTATAAATTATTAATAGAACTATTTACTTAAAATCTATGTTGAATTCTTGAATTGCATAGTCAACTAAATTTTTTAATAATTTTTTTAAAATTTAGTTATTATTAAAAGTAAGATTTATTTTAAACTAGTTAAAATATTTTGACGATCTGCACTGTTGGTTTCAATACTATAAAAATTTAAAAAATAGTTGAAATTTCATATATATTCCCTTTTAGAATATAAATTAACAAACTTCAAATAAGCAATAAATGGTTGTTTTCGCTTTTATATCCTCAGGAATAAAAATATGTTGTACACTTTCGCTAACGGATCTATCAAAACTTGCCGCCATTTTTGCCATACCTTCATATCTTGTTTCTGAGTTAAGTTTTTCATCAAATGGCTCAAAACTAACTTTTTTGCAAGTTATAGTTTTAGTTTTTCCACAAGCTTTTGCAATTGCTTTTGCTTGAAATTCTGCTTCTTTATAAGCATTTGCAAGTAATTCTTCTTCCAATTTTTTATCATCTTTAACACTAAAATCTATTTTGTATGATGGAGGATTTGAAATTTTTGAAGTTTTTTCCATAAGTTCAGACAATTTATCCATATCATAATCAAATTCTAATCTTGCATTTTGGGTGTATAAAAAACCATCTGAGATATATTTTCTTGTTTTTTCGTTGTATATCCTATCCTCAGAAACTTTAAATGATCTTGTTTTAACTTGTTCTTTGCTAAATCCCAACTTAATAAGCAAATTTAAATAAGTTTCCACATTTTCAACACCATTTTTTAGTACGTTTTTATAAATTTTATCTTTTGTCCTAAAATCAAATAACAACGTAATTTTATTTGGCTTAACAGTAATCTCTCCTGTCCCTTGAACTATAATATCCATTTTTAAAATTCTCCTTTTATTTATCTTATATTTTGTTAGTTAACACATCATCGGTTGTGTGTAATTTTTATTATTTTTTAAACTCTTGTTAACTATAATTGTTAACATAAAATTATTTATTTGTCAATTAATATTACAAATTTTTGCAAGAAAAATGCAAGATTTTTGCAAAAGGGCTGTTTTGTGTTGTATTTTTAGGGGGAAGTATTGTATTATATTGTTTGATAAGATGAAGTGGATAAAATGCTGAAAAATAAAGTTATTTAGAGATTTTTAATATGATATTTTATGATATAATATGGTATAAAAAATCGAACTCGCAACAATTTCAGGTCGCCCCTTCGGATCGACGAGTTTGGGGTTTGATAATCCCCATAAAAAAATATCGTTTTTGCTCCCATGGTGAAATGGATATCACAATCGACTTCGGATCGATTTTCGAGGGTTCGAATCCTTCTGGGAGCACCATTAAACCTTTTATTTTAAAGGCATCTAGCGATTTTAGGTTTCGCTAGAATTTTTTTTTAGTTTACGCAAGGTTCTGCAACGCAGGTTCTTATTTACGACAAAAAAAATAACCCACAAATCAAGACTTAAATCTCAACTTGTGGGTTCAAATTTTTTCAATTAAAATTGTTTATTTTTTTATTAAAAACATTTACACATTGGCAATGTCTACGAATTTGTCACGAATTTGTTGCAAATTTTTGCAAAATGCCGTTTATTATCGTGCAATATTATATCTTATTATAAAGTGTTTTTTGCAAGATTTTTACATTTCTGCTTGTTGTCGTTTTTCTGTTTACGCTTTTCTTCTCGTTCTTTTTCTATGCGTTCTTGTTTTTCCTGCTCTTTAATAAG
>CALVNK010000051.1 GCA_944349615.1 uncultured Clostridia bacterium | reverse complement strand
GATATACTTGTTTCTTCACTTAATACCATGTCATAACCATTTGGCTCTGTTCTAATAAAGTGGTCGACATTTGCCATTTTGCAAGCGTTTACGATTTCTTCATCGGTTGCGTCAGGTTTACCAAATCTCAAGTTTTCTTTAATAGTACCTTCAAATAGCCATGTATCTTGCAGTACCATTCCAAAAAGTGAGCGTACATAGCTTCTATTCATGTCCTTTGTTGAAACGCCGTCAATCAAAATCTCTCCACTGTCGATCTCGTAGAAACGCATTAGTAGATTGACTATAGTAGTCTTTCCAGCACCAGTTTGACCGACAATAGCTATTTTTTCTCCAGGATTTGCTGTAAAATTAAAGTCGAAAATGATCTGTTTATCCTTATCATATCCAAAATTTACATGTTTAAATTCAACTTTACCTTTTACATCTTTTATTGTGAGAGTCTTTTCGCTTTCATCTGGCTGTTCTTCTTCCTTCAAAAATTCAAATACACGCTCTGCTGCCGCCATAGTAGACTGAAGGTTGCCCATTACAGAGCCGATTTGAGAGATAGGTTGATTGAATAGTTTAGAATAGGTTAGGAATGTGATAATTGTTGCAAGGAATGCAATATTGTTTGTGCTTATTGCTATCCAGCCACCAACAAGGCATATCAAAACATAGATGACATTACTTGCAAAGTTAACGATAGGATGCATAAGTCCTGAGAAGAACTGTGCTTTCATAGAAGATGAGCGTAGTTTGCTATTTATGGCGTCAAATTCTTCTTGTGCCTTTTCTTCGCCATTGAATGCTTTGATTACAGTATGAGCAGAATAATGTTCTTCGATGTAGCCATTGATATCGCCTAGATATTTTTGCTGTCTAACAAAGTATTTTTGATTGAATTTGACAACAAGGAATACGATAAGCAGGGCAAGTGGAATTTGCAAGAGTGAAATTAATGTCAATTGCCAGCTTATAGTAAACATTACAACAGGTATACCAATTATAATCACCATACTTGTAACTAGTGATGACATTATACGCTCCAAAGTAATACCGACAGTATCAATATCGTTGGTAACTCTTGAAAGCACGTCGCCAAAACTATGTTTATCAAAATATTGGAGTGGAAGTTTATTGATTTTAACTGAAATTTCGCTTCTTAATTTTTTAGATATGCCAACACTTACCTTACTCATCAGGAAGCCTTGAAAATATCCTAAAATACCAGCAACTACATACATGATAACGATAATTATACCAATTCTTGTAACTTCGCTAAACTGATAACCAGTTGTTGAAAACAGCATGGTCATCATATCATTTAAAAATCTAGGGCCTAAAACATTTAGTACAGCGGCGCAAATGGCGAAAGTCAACGCGATAATCAAGTGCCACTTAAATTGACAAAGTCTTTTCATAAGCATTTTAAGAGTGCCTTTAAAGTCTTTAGCTCGCTCTTTTGCCATGGCATGAGAAGATTGTTTACTCATTTTAGTTCCTCCTTAGATAGTTGTGATAGGGCAATTTCTTTATAGATTTCGCAATTTTTAAGTAGATCTCTATGTTTTCCTATGCCAACGACTTTTCCTTCATTTAGCACAACGATAATATCCGCATTGCTGATTGTACCAATACGCTGAGCTACTATTACTTTAGTTGTATCTTTAAAAGCTTTGTTTAAATTTCGTCTTACAATTTTGTCTGTTTTATAGTCAAGCGCAGAAAAACTATCATCAAAGATCAAAATGTCAGGTTTTCTTATTATAGCCCTTGCAATAGATAAGCGCTGTTTTTGTCCGCCAGACACATTTTTTCCACCTTGAGAAATTCTATGATTTAGTCCATCTTCAAAATTATAGACAAAGTTTGATTGTGAAATGTCAATTGCTTCTTTAATTTCCTCATCGGTAGCATTTTCATTGCCGTATTTAATATTTTCTTCGACAGTACCTGAGAAAAGTACACCTTTTTGTGGAACATAGCCTATTATTTCATGTAGTTTTTCAAGCGTATAATCCTTTACATTTGCACCATTTATCAAGATTTCACCTTCGGTACAATCGTAAAATCTAGGAATAAGATTGATAAGAGTACTCTTTCCGCTTCCCGTTGAGCCAATAAAAGCAATAGTTTGACCTTGTTTTACACTAAAAGAAACATTTTCAAGCACTTTTTCATCGGCATCCGGATATTTAAAACTTACATCTCTAAATTCTATAGTTCCCTTTTCAGTCATCACAGCACCTTCACCATCATGAAGCGAAAGTGGAGTGTCTAAGATTTGATTTATTCTTCGTCCTGAAACAATACCCCGTGGAATGAACATGAATAGAATTGATAGGGTAGTAAAGCTCATAATGATAAAGAGCGAATATTGTGAGAAGGTACTTACAATTTCAAGCACGGCAGGATCGGTTTGAGCAAGTAGTCCAATTATCCATACGATAGCAAGTGAAGTGCCTTGCATTATAAGAGATAAACTTGGATCTATAATTGCCATAATTCGACTTACAAAGATATCAAGTTTTGCAAAGTGCTTATTTACCTTTTCAAATTTTTCTTCCTGAGTTTTTTCGGCACCTGTTGCACGAATAACCTTAATACCAGTAAGATTTTCACGAGTTACAAGGTTTAAGCCGTCTGTGGCACGTTGGATTTTCTTAAATTTTGGTACGACTGTGACAATAATTACAAATACAATCAAGCTTACCGCAATAATAGATATTACATTTACCCAAGTTAGAGTGCCTACATTATACCCGCGTGAAATGTCTACGATATTGATAATTGCAAGTATTGCAGTTAATGGAGCGTTCAAACCAAGAGTTAAAAGGGTTGTTAAAACTTGTTGAAGCTGTGTTATATCGTTTGTAGTTCTAGTAATAAGTGAAGGGATTGAAAATCCATTGATTTCCTTTGATGAAAAGCTGTTTACTTTGGCAAATACCTTGCTTCTCACTCTAGCAAGTAGATTTGTGCTTATTAAAGATGCAAGGAAATTTGCAACTATTGCACAAAGGATAACGCCGACTGCATAGCCTAGCATTTCCATACTTGTCAAAACAAGTTCTTGCCAATGCTGAGAAAAATCTTCCATTCTAAAATACTGACTTATTTTTAAAGTGCAAAGTGGAAGTGAAATGTTGCACCATACCTGACCTGCAACAACAATCAATGTCAGTAGCACTAAAAGCCATTCTTTCCATTTTAAGTACTTAAATATTTTAAACATAGTTCTCTCCGTTTTAGTTAATAAAATTAATGTCTGCTCTCGTTTACGAGAGAATAAGAATTTTCATAGATTTTTTCTATGACATTCTTTGCAACTGTTATATCACTATCGCTAACTCCTAATTTAAGTTGTTTTTCCCATTTTGCGATAATGGTACTTTTAATAGTTTGAGCGATTTTTTTGCCTTGTTCGGTAAGTTTGTAAAGTATATTTTTAGTATGATGATTATTAAAATCAATTTCATTTTCAATTATAAGTTTTTTTTCAATAAGTTTGGCAATAATTCTATGAGTATGAGATTTGTTACACCCAGCAATACGAGAAAGTGTGGCCTGCGTTTGCATCCCTTCTCTATGTAAGATCTCAATAAAAAAAGCCTCTGAGCTTTTTAAATCATATTTGGCAAGCTCATAATTCAAAAACTTTTGAAAATGTTTCTTTATCAAATATACTTTATTGACAATACTGTCGCTCATCCTTGGCATAGTGTATATTTTATGCAAATTAAGTTGATAAGTCAACTATTATTTTAAAAAAATGAAAAAAAATTAAAATATTTTTAAAATCAATTGCATACAAAAATTATATGTGGTATATTTAAAAAGGAGATAATAATATCTTTATTTAAAAATCACAAAATTTTTTAATTTTTAATGTAAAATTATCTTTTAACATAAAAGTATTGAAAAATATAATTTTATTTCTATAAATTCAATATATTATAATATCAAAATTTTTTGGAGGAAATATGTGTTTTAGAAAAAATAATGAAAAAGTAATTGATCCAATCATACACGATGAAGAGGCAAATTTTACACTGTCAAGCGGTGTTCATATATTAAATCGCTGTCAAAATGTATCTTTAAGTGGAAGTGCAATCGTACTTGAAAGCTTTGATTGTAGTTTTAGAGAGATTTCTGGCAAGGCAAGAGTGCAAATGGTCGAGAATGGCGAAATTGATTTACTAACAGGAAAGGCAAAGATAGGGCTTTTCAAGAGTGGAAGAATTACAGTTGTCAGTGGTAAGGCGTCTATTACTACAATTAACTCTTGTACTATCGACTATCTAAAAGACAAGGCTTCAATCGGTACAATGAATGGTGGTTTTGTTCGTTTTGTTGATGGCAAGAGCGAACTTGCGACATTGACAGCAGGCGAGGTGATGTTTGTCCGAAATAAGGCAAGAATTGTCACAATGATTTCTGGAAAGATCACAGGAATTGAAAATAACGCACACCTTGTAAGTATGCTTGACGGCAGTGTAACCTATCTACTGAATGACGCTAAAATTGGCACTATAAACAATGGCAAAATTGATCTATTTGCTGATAGCAGTGAAGTATCTACTTTGAATAATGGAAGAATTGAGGAGATGATCGGCAAAGCCATGATTTCTGCAAATATGAATGGCGAGATTGGCTATCAAGATAAGCAGACTCTTATTCTTTATTCTCCACAGGAAAGTGCAAAGAGAATGAATGATTATCGTCAAGAAAAACTTTCTCAAGAAACTAAGCAAGAAGAAAATGAAAAAAGTGAAATTGTTGAAGAAGTAGAAAATGACGCAGAAGTTATAGAAGAGAATATTGCAGACGACACTCAAGAAGAAGCTCCTATTCAACAGGAAAAGAAAGAAACAAAATCTTCTAGAAAGAAGTCAAAACAACTCAAGATTGACGATATTGATCAAGGGGAAGGAGAAGAATAATCTTCATATTGGATCGAATACAAATTGATTTTGATTGACATTTTGTAAAATTTTGATATAATACTGTTATCTTTTAAGCACCATCTTAATATGAATGGTGCTTAAAGTTTGTAAGGAGAAAAATGGATATTTTTTGGCATAGTTTAGAGCACGCTGTCATTGATACACTCTATGTGATACCAGTCCTTTATCTTGCATATTTACTTGTAAGTTATTTTTCTCACAACGACAACGAAAAGTTTTCTAAAATATTGCACAAAACAAAGAAGGCAGGACCGGCAATCGGCGCAGTTCTTGGCTGTATACCTCAATGTGGCTTTTCTTCTCTTATGAGCCAACTATACTCAAAGAAGATCATCACTCTTGGTACTCTTATGGCCGTCTTTATCGCTACAAGTGATGAAGCATTGCCACTTATGATTTCTCAGCCACAATTTATTCCATCTCTGCTTATTATGATGGCAATAAAAGTGGTTTATGCAATCATAGCAGGTTACCTAATTGATGGAATATATAGAATTATACTTAGGAAAAAGCCAGTATTAAACGAATATCATGATAAACATGAGCATGCCAAGCAAGAACATCATGATAATGTACAAAACGCGGGCTTAGATGCTGAAATTGTTTCTACTGAAAATCTTCCGCAAAATACCGTAGAAAATGGCTTGCAGGAAAATGGCGTTGAAACCAATAGTGATATGCCTAAAAAAGAGAGCAAGTGGAAAAAGTTTTGGAGTAAGTTTAAGGAAAAGAAAAAAAGTTATAAATGCGATCATGCACATGAGGACGAACATGGACATGATCATACGCATGGTCACTGCTGTGCAACAAATATATTTGTAGATGCACTAAAGCATACCATGATCATTGTCTTATATGTATTTATAGTCACTCTTGCAATTAACCTAATTGAAGGCTATGCGGGTGGACTTGAGCCGTTACAGCGCTTTTTCTCAAGCAATGTATATCTTCAAATCTTGTTTGCTAGTGTAATAGGACTTATACCAAACTGTGCCGCATCTGTCTTTTTAGTAGAATTGTTTATGGCAAATGTGCTTTATTTCCCAGCACTCGTTGCAGGTCTTTCTGCGGGCGCAGGCGTTGGCCTTATCGTGCTTTTCACAGCAAACTACAAAAAAGTTTGGGTAAATATTTCGATAACCGTGCTTCTATTTGTGCTTGCACTTATTATCGGCATCATCACGAATTTTTTGCCTATTTGGTGAAAAATAGTTGACAAAATGGACATACTAGTTTAGAATTTTAATAGGAGAATTCACAAATGATAAATGAAAAGAATGATTATGTAGATAGAGAAATACTTGTCTACGATCTTGGGATATTTGAACTGCGAGGTCTCGCAAGAAAACTAGGCGTGCCTAGTCCTACAACCAAGAAGCGTGACGAGCTTATTTCATTGATACTTGAAAAGATAAAGAGCGGAGATGTTATTGACCAAACAGGCAAGAAAAAAGGGCGTCCTTTCAAAAGTCTTTCAGCTATTGACGAAATTTATTCATCAATAACGTCAAATTCTTCAGAGGAAGATGATTATTATATACAAGATTACAATTCTTTGCAGTCTAATTTCAATACTCAAATAGTTTTCAAACAGGATATTGAAAAAAGAGTGTATCAAGATGAACAATTTACTTGTACAGGAATTGTGAGAGAAAATGGTGATCAATTAATTTTCTATGATATGGAAACGGGTAGACCAGTTTATATCAGCAGTTTGCTTGAATACTATATGAACCTTCGAGTAGGTGATAAAGTCTGCGTCAAGGCTCAGGATATGAATGAAAATTCACAACTAAAAGCAAATGAGATTTTGACGATCAATGATGTTTCTGTTAGAGATTATAGACCGCTTATAAAAGAAGAAGGAGAGCTAATAATTTCTGACAAGAAATTGAGTCTAAGACAAAGAGAAGTGTTTGTTGGCAGAAGAAATCTTATGCAACACACTCAGGATCTTTATGAAGATCAAGATGAACTCAAAGCTCTTATTGAATGTTGTAAAAATGAAAATAAACATCTTGTTGTATTAGGCGTAAATCTATCCTATGAAGATATGATCATGTTTAAAAATTATGATTTAGACAAGTTTATTTCAGCTTATGGCAGGCGTGATGCTCACAACTTTACATTGATTATTGATGCAATCAATTATTGTGATAGACTTGATGAACTCGATAGAGATGTAGTATTATATATAGTTGATATTGTTGAAGTAGTTAAGGCACTCGAGAGATTTTTCAGTTCTGGAGAGTGTAAGATAGATCCTCACAAAAATACGCATATAATACTTGAAAAAATCATGTCACTTGGCAAGGCTTATCTCGATGGAAACAGTGTGACTCTCATTTTAGGATATAACGAACTTGATAAAGATGATAAAATTTTGCGTGCTGATATTATGAAAGTTTGCAAAATTGTCTAAGATTGATAGATTTTTATATGATAAAAGACGGTACAATGATTTTCTCTTTAAGAAAACAAGTTTTAATGTACTGTTTTTTTAATGTCTATTTGACAAAATATGCAGAAACTATCAATCTATATAGGTTTTAGTATTCTAAAATGATTGACAAAACAACCAATAGACGACTATAATAAAGATATGTTTGGATTTTATGATAGTTACTTTCTTTTGTTTGGACTTCGAATCACATATTATGGCTTTATCATTGCTATGGCGATGGCACTTGGAGTCTTTGTGGCATGTAAAAATGCAAAATTTCGAAATCTAAAAAGTG
>CALVNK010000050.1 GCA_944349615.1 uncultured Clostridia bacterium | reverse complement strand
GCACAATTTAAAATAAGCAAGAAGTTTTTCTCTTGTGCTCTTTTTGGATAATATATTTAACTTCTCCAATAAAATTTTATTGTTATCTAGTAGCATACTCATCAGATTTTTTATAATTAGTTCGTGGCGCTTACATTTATTTTCGCACATATTCATTAGCCTGTGTGCATTCATAAACATAACCAAACATTTCTCTTTTGCCACCAAATTATTTTTGAAGCACTCCATTTTATTGTTCAATTCTTCAAGACCAAACACCTCTCCAAAACCAACTCTACTAATAATAGAAATATTGCCCAAATCATCTTCATTTAAGATGTTTGCGCTTCCTTTTAATATTAAACACACGTCACTAACCGAGTCGCCCTCTGTAATGATTTTTTCATTTTTGTCAAATGATTTGAACCTAGTTTTGAAACAAAACATCATCGCTTGGCACTCAAATTCGTTCGCGTCAGAAAAAATTTTGGTAGATTTTAACAAACTAAAATATTCCATAAACCCTCATTTTGTTGTAAAAACAACACTATTTATAGCAAAATTGTAGTATAATGCCTTTGAAATGTCAAACAAATTGCAAATTTAACTGAAATTTGACTTATGACATATATTTACTAAAAGGAGAAAATTTATGAAAATAATCAAACGAAATGGTCAAGAGATGGTATTTGACAATGGCAAAATTCACAACGCTATTTTTAAAGCAAACAACTCTATTGACGATATCACCAAAAGACTGACTGATGAGCAGATTGACCTTATCACTGACGAAGTTTCAAAGGAATGTAATTCAATGGGTCGAGCAGTCGGCGTTGAAGAAATCCAAGACTTTGTTGAAAAAGCCATCATGAAGCAAGGCGCCTATGATGTGGCAAAAAATTATATCACATATAGATATATTCGTCAGCTTGCAAGACAGGTCAACACCACAGATAAGCAGATTTTTTCACTGATCGATTGCCAAAACGAAGAAGTCAAGCAAGAAAACAGCAACAAAAATCCAACCATAAACAGCGTTCAGCGTGACTATATGGCTGGCGAAGTAAGCAAGGACCTTACTAAGAGATTTTTGCTTCCAGAAAAAATTTGGAATGCTCACAGCGAAGGTTTGATTCATTTTCATGATGCAGATTATTTTGCACAAAGAATGCACAATTGTGACCTTGTAAATCTTGAAGATATGCTTCAAAATGGCACGGTCATTTCAAACACTCTTATTGAGAAACCACACTCTTTCTCAACCGCCTGCAACATTGCAACACAGATTGTGGCTCAAGTTGCTTCAAGCCAATATGGCGGTCAAAGCATAAGCCTTGCTCACCTTGCACCTTTCGTTGATGTTTCAAGACAAAAGATCAAGAAGGATGTAATGCAAGAGCTTATGGAAGTATGTGATGTTGTCGACATGAAAAAGGTTGACGAGATCACAGAAAGACGCGTGCGTCAAGAGATCAATAGAGGCGTCCAAACAATTCAATATCAAGTTATCACCCTTATGACTACAAACGGACAAGCCCCATTTGTTACAGAATTTCTCTATCTTGGTGAGGCTAAAAATGAGCGTGAGAGAGAAGACCTTGCTCTCATTATAGAAGAAACCTTAAAACAGCGTTATGACGGGGTAAAAAATGAGAAAGGCGTGGCTATAACTCCAGCATTCCCTAAGATTATATATGTGCTTGAAGAGAGCAATATCCACCCTGAAAGCAAATATTATTACCTTACCGAACTTGCAGCAAAATGTACTGCAAAACGCCTTGTCCCTGACTATATCAGCGAAAAGAAGATGCTTGAACTTAAGGTTGACAAACTCGGACATGGACACTGCTATACCTGCATGGGCTGTCGCAGTTTCTTGACACCTTATGTAGATGAAAATGGCAATCCTAAATATTATGGAAGATTTAATCAAGGGGTTGTAACAATCAACCTTGTTGATGTTGCCCTTTCTTCTCATAAAAATCTAAAAGATTTCTGGAAGATTTTTGACGAAAGGCTTGAATTATGTCATGAAGCCTTGCGCAACAGGCATGAAAGGCTTAAAGGCACTACAAGTGATGTTGCACCAATTCTTTGGCAACACGGCGCTCTTGCAAGACTTAAACCTGGCGAAAAGATTGATAAACTCTTGTATGGCGGTTATTCTACTATTTCACTTGGCTATGCAGGGCTTTGGGAGATGGTTTACTATATGACTGGAAGCAAGTTGACAGAGCCAGAAGGCAAGGAGTTTGGACTTGAAGTCATGAGAAAACTCAATGAGTATACTAAGAAATGGAAAACTGCCGAAAATATCGACTATTCATTATATGGCACCCCACTTGAAAGCACAACTTACAAATTTGCTAAATGCTTGCAAAGACGCTTTGGTATTATAGAAGGAGTGACAGACAAGAACTATATTACTAACAGTTACCATGTCCATGTCACTGAACCTATCGATGCATTCTCTAAACTTAAACTTGAAAGTGAATTCCAAGCACTTTCTCCTGGTGGAGCAATAAGTTATGTCGAAGTGCCAAATATGCAAGATAACATTGAAGCGGTACTACAAGTTATCAAATATATCTATGACCACATAATGTATGCCGAACTCAATACAAAGAGCGACTACTGCCAAGTTTGTGGCTATGATGGCGAGATAAAGATCGTTGAAGACAAAGACGGAAAGCTTATTTGGGAATGTCCTAACTGCCACAATAGAGATCAGACCAAGATGAATGTTGCAAGAAGAACTTGTGGCTATATTGGAAGTCAATTCTGGAACCAAGGCAGAACTGCAGAAATCAGGGATAGAGTTTTGCACCTATAATACTATTTTAAGGACAGCAAATATGAATTATGGCAATATAAAATACTATGATATAGCAAACGGCGAAGGCGTAAGAACAAGTCTATTTGTCAGCGGATGCACTCATCACTGCAAAAACTGTTTTAATCCTGAAACATGGGATTTTAGGTATGGAAAGCCTTTCACAAAACAAGTCGAAGATGAGATAATAAAATCATTAAAGCCTGACTATATCAATGGACTTACCTTGCTTGGTGGCGAGCCTATGGAAAAGGCAAATCAAAGGGCGCTTCTCCCCTTTCTAAAAAGGGTAAGGGAAAGTTGTCCACAAAAAACAATTTGGTGCTACAGCGGATATCTTTTTGATAGCGAACTTTTAAATGAAAGCCGTGCAAGGTGTGAAGTAACTGACCAAATGCTTTCGCTTATCGATATTTTGGTTGACGGAGAATTTAAGGAAGAACAAAAGGACATAACTCTCCGCTTTAAAGGCTCGGCAAATCAACGCATTATAGATGTACAAAAGAGTCTAAAGGAAGGCAAAGTGGTCTTAAGTCCTTTCAATGAAAAAAGAAAATAGAAAATAAAGCAATAGAGTTTGTGATCAAGATCTATTGCTTTTTTAATCCCTTCAATCAATAAATTCTTAAATAAAAATTTTAAATTTATTTCATATATAAACTTATTTATGATATAATCCAAATAGGAGAATTTGATGAACGCTTACGACTTTGACGGGACTATATATAAGGGCGACTGCTTTATAGATTTTTACTTCTTTTGCTTTATAAGAAGACCGTATTTGATAATCATGTTGCCTTTTCAACTACTCTTTGTCCTATTTACCTTTTATAATAGAAAACTCGTCAAACAAAGTTTTGCAATTTATCTCTTAATTTTGCCATCAAAGATCTATCTTGTAAAAGAATTTTGGAATAAACATATCGGAAAGATCAAAAAATGGTATCTTGCGCAGAGAAAAGACGATGATATTATTATCAGTGCATCGCCAAGATTTATCTTGCAAGAGATAGTAAGAAGGTTGCATTTGAAAAATCTCATTTGCACTGAAATGAATATGCATACAGGCTTTATTAAGGGCAAAAACTGCTATGGAAATGAAAAGGTGGCGCGTTTTAATAGTGAATATCCATCTATAAAACTAAAAGCCTTTTATTCGGACTCTAAAAGCGATTTGCCTATGATGAATATAGCTGAAAACGGCTATCTCGTTAAAAAGGATAAAATAACAAAAATATAGACGATTTGTTTAAATTTAATCTAAAAAACTTTAAAAACTTTAAAAATAAAACGACAAAGGAGAAATTATGGTTATTGCTTTAACTGGTGCGACAGGAAATATGGGAAGAGAAGCACTTAAGGAATTATTACAGATAAAATATATAAAAAAGATAAAAATACTGATTTTGCCTGATGACAAGAGAGACAAAAAAATAAAAAAACAATTTAGCGGTTATCTTTCACGCATTGAAATAGTATATGGAAATATTGCAGATAGTCAGGTTTGCAGGTATCTTGTAAAGGACTGCTCCTATGTTATAAACCTTTGCGCTGTTATTCCACCACACTCTGATAAAGATCCACAAAAAGCCATCGAGTGCAATCAGATTGGCGTGGATTGTCTTGTCAGTGAGATAGAAAAGATAAAGGAAAATCAGCCAAAACTTATCCATACATCAACTGTTGCGCTATATGGCAATAGAAATTCAAAACATATATATGGTCGAGTTGGTGATCCCCTGCTCGTTAGCCCATACGATATCTATTCTGCAACTAAACTGCGCGGAGAATTTAGAGTGCTTGAAAGTGACATTGAAGACTTTGTAGTGCTTAGACAAACTGCAATGCTTCACTACAATATGCTTTTAGATAATATGAGTGACGGCCTTATGTTCCACACCTGTTTTAATGCTCCACTTGAGTGGGCAACTGCTGAAGACAGCGGAAGGCTTATCGCAAACATCATTAAGGAAGACCAAACTCGCGATTTAAAAAAGGTTTTCTGGAACAAGGTTTTCAATATCGGTGGTGGCGCGCTAAATAGAGTGACAGGCTATGACACTTTAAACGATGGATTTAAACTTATTGGCGGAAGCACAAAGGATTTCTTTGATACAAACTATAACTCCCTAAGAAACTTCCATGGAGTATGGTTCAGTGATGGTCATCTTTTAAACGACCTATTTCACTATCAAACGCAAAGCGTGGCTTGGTTTTGGAAGGAACTTGACACGCGAAATCCACTTTTTAAACTGGGCAAAATTGTCAGTAAGCCTATAATCAAAAAATTTGCAATCGAAAGACTGCTTAAAAACTATAATGCTCCAGCCTTTTGGGTAAAATCAAACGATGAAGGAAAAATCATTGCATACTTTGGTGGCAAAGATAAATATTATAACATACCTTCAGACTGGAAGGACTTTCCACTTTTGATTGAAAATAAAGATGAAAATGGAAAGGAAATTGACTATAATGCCTTAAAAGCAAGCGAAAATGAGAAAAATTTTGATTATTTTTACGATATAGACCAAGATGATGACAAGATCACAATCAAAGATCTGCAAGCAGTTGCCGAAGCTCATGGCGGAAAACTTTTATCTAAGAAGTTTGAAAAAGGCAACCTTCGCGAGAAATTGATTTGGGAAAATCAAGATGGAAAGCAATTTACCGCTTCCGCTTACACTGTTATAAAGGCAGGACACTGGATAAATCCTATCTATACCGAAAATGTATGGGATTTTGATAGACTATCAAAGAAAGATAAGATCTTCGCACAGATTTGGTATGACAGCCATGACAAAGATGAAGATTACATCTATAGTTTTGACGAAAATTTTAACGCTAAAATAAAAAAAATAGATTAATTAAATAACTTTATAATTTTACAAAAGGATAATTATGAAAGCACTTATATGTTATTTTTCTGGTACAGGCAATACAATGAAGGTTGCCATGCGTTATCGTGAAATTTTATTGCAAAATGATATTACAGTAGATTTAGTCAAAATGGAACATGACACCCGTCCAGAAGAAATAGATCTTAACACTTACGATATTATAGGTTTTGGTTACCCTGTTCATGCATTCAATGCGCCAAAAATCGTCATTGATTTTGTAAAAAAATTAAACAAGGTTGCATGCAAAAAGTCATATTTTATTTTTAAGACATCGGGCGAGCCACTAAGCCTCAACAATATTTCTTCTTTAAAAATGAAGAAAATTCTTTCAAAAAAGAACTTGATTTTAACTAATGAATATCACTATTGCATGCCATATAATATCATATTCCGTCATTCAGACTTTATGGCGTACAAAATGTGGCAATATGCATTCAATCTTATACCTATCGACTGCAAGGAAATTCTTGAGAATAAAAGAGTCAAATTAAAAGGTGTATTTTTAGGTGGAGTGCTTGCCTGGATATTTAGAATTGAGTTTATCGCAGGAAGAATTGACAGTAAATACTATAAAGTAGATGACAAATGTGTCAAATGTATGCGCTGTGTCAAAACTTGTCCCTGCAATAATATTTCAGTTAAGGATGGCAAGATCGTTTTTGGCAAAAATTGCATTATCTGTATGCGCTGTTCCTTTTTTTGCCCTACTAACGCAATTCATATCGGTTTTTTGGAGAAATGGAAAGTTAATGGTGCCTACAACTTTGAAAAACCAACATCTGAGCAAGAAGAAAAGCACAAGAAGTACTGCAAAAAAGCATATATTAAATATTTCAAAAGGTGTGACGAAAAACTTCTTGCAAACAACATTCATCTTGAGATTTAATTTAATGTTTTCGACAAAAAATAGATATTATATAGTTTAATATAGTAATTACATATTGACTTTTAGAGTAATAAATAGTAAAATAAATATGGAAAAAAATATGCTGAAATCAAGAAAAAAATTAAAATTATCAGAAAGTAATTTAGCGCCTGATAAAGACAGTTCTCAAGCGTATGTTTTTGATGAGAAGGAATATAAAAAATTAAAGAGGAAAATAGAAGTGAAAGAAGATGACAGAGTAGGAATCAAAGGATTTGATGCTGATGAATATTTACAATCTATCAGACAACAATTTGCATCTAAAGATGAAATGCAGGACGATAAAATAAACGCCACTGAAGAGACAAATAATTCAGAAAATAATACAAACCAATCTAATGATTTTGAATTTGATAGGGTAACCAATAGTGATGAGTCAAATTCAAAAGATAACCCTTCCCCCGAAAAAGAAAAAGCTGATGATAAAGCGAACACCGACGACAAAGAAATATTAAAAACAAAAAAGAAAAGAAAACTTTCGAAGCCTAAAAAAGCCCTCATAATAGGATCTAGTTTTTTAGTAGTTGGAGTCGGACTTTATTTGTTAATTAATAACATACTCGCATATTTTAATAACCAAAATCCCGGTATGCAAGATAATTTTTCAAACAATCAAATTATAATAAACAATGGAAATGACTTAGTTTTCGATGAAAGTGGTCAAATTGTAGTTGATCCAATCACCGATGAGGAAAAGGCAATCTTAGTGAATTCGTTAACCTCTAAATTGTTAAACGATGCAAATAAAAGATTGATAAATCCTGTCTCATCAATTGACGAAATAAAACTTATAAGCCTTATGCCTTCCAACGATTGTGTAGGCTTAAATCCAGAAAATCCAAGTAACATTTATGATAAATATTATCTTACGCTGCTCTTCACCTCACAGGGAAAAACTTATCAAATGTCCTATCTGACTGGAAAAGAATTTCAAAGCTCAAACTTATCGGTTGATAAAAATCTTTTTAGTGCATTTGTACAATATATACAAAATGATTGTGCAATTGATAATTGTCAAATATTGGATTCTAATAATTTTTCTGCAACATCAAACAATACACAAATCAAAGAGGATATACTTTCGACTATTGGTGTACATGGATATGTAGGTGATGTTTATTATGCCTTCACGCAAATTGGAGATCTTTGTTATAACATACCAGTATATATTCAAAATGAAAATGGTGACCTAAGTGCAAACGTATATAGTTGTATTGCCCAGTATATTGATAATTATGAGTTAGAC
>CALVNK010000049.1 GCA_944349615.1 uncultured Clostridia bacterium | reverse complement strand
ACACACTGGAACAATTTGAAATTGTTTTTGCCTTCCATATTGTCTTATTCTTTATTTTTTAGTTGTCTACTTTGTAATCACACTCATTTGATGAGCAAACTATCCTTTTGCCTTTTTGCACAAGTGGACTATTGCATTTTGGGCATCTTTCTCCTGTTGGAATGTCCCAGCTCATAAATTTGCAATCTGGATATCTTTCGCAAGAATAGAATATTTTCCCTTTTTTACTTTTCCGTTCAATCATACTTGAATGGCACTCTGGACAAACGCCTACCTTCTTCACTTGCATTTCAATTGGCTTTGTATTTTTACATTTTGGGAAGTTGGAGCAGGCCAAAAATTGACCATATTTCCCGTTTCGTATCAACATTTTGCCTCCACATTTATCACATATAATATCTGTTTCTTTAGGTGGCTCTTTCATGGTTACACTGCTTTTATCAGCTCGTTCAAGCAGTTTATCAAATCCATTATAAAAACTTGATACAACACTATGCCAATCTTCGCCTTTAGAGGCAATATCGTCAAGGCGTTGCTCCATATGAGCTGTAAATTTAACATTTATTACACCACTAAAGAATTTCTCAAGATAATCATTTATCTTTCGACCAAGTTCTGTAGGATATAAGTATTTTCCTTCTTTCTGAGTATATTTTCTTGAATTTATTACAGTAATTGTAGACGCATAAGTCGCAGGTCTTCCTATCCCCTTTTCTTCCATAGCTTTAACAAGGCTTGCTTCAGTATATCTTGCTGGTGGTTTGGTAAATTTCTGTTCTGTTGTGATTTTTTCGCATGACAACTGTTCACTTTCTTCAAGCTTTGGCAATTTCCCAGCAAGTCCTTCCTCTTTATCTTTTTCTACATATTCCTTATAGACAGCAGTATAGCCTGGAAATTCCATCGTTCTTCCACTTACTTTAAATCCATAGTCCTGACAATCAATATTCACAGACACATTGGAATATTCCGCTTCAGATATCTGGCTTGCCAAAAATATTTCATATATAAGTTTATATAATTTATAGTTGTCTGAGGACAGTGTTGGTTTTGCCATTTCAGGCGTGATATCCATTGTAATTGGTCTTATTGCCTCGTGTGCATCTTGTGCATTCTGCTTGCTTGTATAAATATTTGGTTTAGATGGAAGATATTCACTACCATATTTATTTCGAATAAAATCAAGACATGCATTTTGTGCATCTTGAGAAACCCTTACTGAGTCAGTTCTTATATAGGTAATAAGAGCAATCTTGCCTTCTCCTTGAATTTCAACACCTTCATACAGCTGCTGAGCACTTGCAGTCGTTCGAGCAAGTGATAATCCTAGTTTATTAAGTGCATCCTGTTGCATAGTAGATGTTGTAAAAGGCGCAGGAGCATGTGATTTTGTCTTACTTTTCTTTATTTGAGTTACAGTAAATGGCTTATCTTTGCATTCTTCTAAAATTTTATCGACTTCCTCTTTACTCTTAGGCTGATATTTCTTGTTTTTGTAGGTCGACAAAAGTGCTTTAATTTGTGAAGCTGATTTTTTCAAGTGAGCATTCACAAGCCAGTATTCCTCTGGCACAAAATTTTCTATTTCTCGCTCCCTGTCTACAACAAGTTTTAAAGCTACAGACTGCACCCTTCCTGCTGACAATTTTGGTGCTATCTTTTTACACAGAATTGGCGACAATTTGTAACCGACAAGTCTATCTAATACTCGTCTTGCCTGCTGGGCATTGACAAGTTTTAAATCAATTTGTCGCGGATGTTCTAGCGCTTTGGTTACCGCCTTTTTTGAAATTTCATTAAATTCAATTCTACAATTCTTGTTTTTGTCAAATCCTAGAATATTGGCAACATGCCATGAAATTGCCTCTCCTTCTCGATCAGGGTCGGTTGCAATATATACTTCTTCTGCACTGTTTGCCTTTTTCCTTAAATCTTCAATCAACTCTTTTTTTTCAGGGACGATTTCATATTTTGGTTCAAAATTATTTTTAATATCTACCGCAAGTCCCTTAGTCGGTAAATCTCGAATATGACCTTTTGTTGCAAAAACCTCATATCCAGATCCTAAGTATTTTTTCAAGGCTTCTCTTTTAAATGGTGACTCTATAATTACTAATTTCACTTTTTATCTCCTTTAATTAAGTGCTATGTATCCTCCAGGTAGTCTGTTTATTATCCCACGAATTTCCAATTTTGTCAAACAATTATTGAAAACATTCATTGGCAGATTACAATTTTTTACTAAAAATTCTTCATCTTTCATGCCGTCATTTAGTAGATTAATAATCAATTGCTCATCTATCGACAACTGTAAGGTTTTTTGTTGCTTCTTCTCGATATTTAAATCTAAAAGTATATCATTTGGCTCGGTTACACACTGTGCTTGACCGCATTTTATTATCTCATTTGGAAGCTCACTTGTATAGTTGTCAATATTCCCAGGCACAGCATATAAATATTTACCATAATCTAAAGCAAAATCTCTAGTATGTACTGTACCACTTTTTATTCCCGCTTCTGTAATTAAAACCCCATCACTTAACCCTGCTATGATTCTATTTCGTTGCGGAAAAGAATATTTTGTGGCATTTTTATTTGGTAAATACTCGGAAACAAGTAACCCTTCTTTTGCTACTTGTCTTGCAAGTGCATAGTGTGAAGCAGGATAAATGTAATTAAATCCAGACCCAAGCACCGCAATCGTTTTGCCATTTACATCTAAACACTCCTTATGCGATATGCTATCTATACCATACGCAAGACCGCTAATTATTGTTACACCATTCTTAGCAAGTTCCCTTGCAAATTTTCCCGTTACCACTCGTCCATAATTCGATGGTTTTCGTGTACCAACTATTGCAATGGCAGTACTATTGAATAGGTTTAAATCTCCCATGCAAAATAGAAAATATGGATAATCTGGCAAATCCAGCAATTTTTTAGGATAATAACTATCTCCATGTGTCACAACAATAATATCATGATTTTCAAGATCGCTAACAAAATTCTCAATTATTTTAGGATTAGCCTTGTCGAGCATATTTTTATGTACATCATTTGATAATATATCTTTAAAATCTGTCTTTATAAATTTTCTAAGCGATAACTGATTGTCCATTTTATCAACTAATTGCTTGCACTTTTGATAACTTAAATCAAACATTGACAAAAATAGTAAAAATTGTCGTTTTTCGTCCATATAATTTAACCCCTTTATTGATCTTTATTTCTATCAATGTCGCGATATGAAATAGCCTCTCCTATATGATTGGCGTTTATATTTTTTTCGCCTTCCATGTCAGCAAGCGTTCTTGCAACCTTTAAAATCTTATCATGAGCACGAGCACTTAAATTCCACTTTTTAAATGCAAACCCAAGTAATTCTTCGCTTTCTTTATCTAATTGGCAGTATTTTTTAACCTGCCTTACGCTCATCTTTGCATTGCAGAAATTTTTATCATTTTTAAATCTTTCAAGTTGGATTTTGCGTGCTTTGTCAACTCTTTTTTTAATCTCTGAAGATGTTTCTTCATGAGAATCGCTGTTCAATTGTTCATAGGTAACATTGTCTACATTTATATGCAAGTCAATCCTATCAAGTATAGGTCCTGATAATTTGGACATATATCTGTTTATTTGAGAAGCAGAGCAATGACATTGCTTATCTTTTACTCCTCTGTTTCCACATGGACATGGGTTCATAGATATAATAAGAGTAAAATTTGCAGGATAAGTAATAGTTGCATTAGAGCGAGCAACGGTAATTACTCCGTCTTCAAGTGGCTGACGCAAAGTTTCTATTGTTTTGGTGGAATATTCAGCAAATTCATCTAAAAATAATACACCATTGTCTGCTAGAGATATTTCTCCAGGCTTGCTATTTGGCCCACCACCTGTAAGCGATACTGTGCTTGCCGTATGATGAGGACTTCTAAATGGTCTTTTACAAACTATACCTTTTTTAAGGTCAAGCTCCCCTGCAATAGAATGAATTTTTGTTACCTCTAAGGCCTCTTCAAAGGTCATGTCCGGCAATATAGAAGGAAAAGCCTTGGCAAGCATACTCTTACCACTCCCAGGAGGTCCTATCATCAAAATGTTATGCCCGCCTGCAGCTGCAATTTCTAGCGCTCTCTTTGCTCTTCGTTGACCTTTAACAAATGAGAAATCTAAGTCATAATGATCATTCTTTAAGACATTTTCATATTGCATAGGCTCTACAACCGTTAGTTGCTTGTTGCCCTGTAAAAAGTCTACAGTTTCAATCAAACTTTCAACTGGATAAACATTAATTCCTTGGATAAATCCTGCTTCAAGACTATTTTCTTTAGGGACAATAAAATTTTTAAATCCTTGTTCTCTTGCACTTATAAGGAGTGGCAAAAGCCCCTTTACCTTTTTTACTCCGCCATCAAAGGATAATTCTCCAATAATAACATAATCTTTTGCCTTTGTAATCTTATTTTCACTATCACAGCAAAGTATTCCTATTGCTATGGCAAGATCATAAATTGATCCCTCTTTTTTTATGTCGGCAGGCGCAAGGTTTATGGTAATACGCTTGATTGGATAGGCATAGGCGCTATTTCTAATCGCTGAGCGAACTCTCTCCTTTGATTCTTTAATTGCAGTATCCGCAAGTCCAACAATATCAAACTTTGGTATACCATTAGAAATATCCACCTCGACATCGACAGGATATCCATCTATTCCCTTAAGTCCAAAACTTTTTATTTTTGAAAGCATTTATTCTCCTTTGATAAAAATTAATAAGTATCAACCTAAAAATCTTAAAACCTTTTCCTAGATATTATACTTAAAAATTAAAAATAAACAAACAAAAATAAGGCAATAAAAAATATTTAAAAAAAAGATTAAATTTAAAATATAAAAATCAAAAATAAAAAATTAAAAAACTTCTATTAAACTAAAGTTTTTCAAAAGCAAATAGAAGTTTTTTAATTTTACAAATTAGATTGATTTTTTAATTCATAAATATAATAAAATCCATCTTCAGATACAGTTTTGGTAAAAGTGCTACTATTAAGATAATTGTTTACATTGCCCTCACCATCTACAATTGTCTTTTGCACCTTAACAGTCGTTGCATTTGCAAGTAATCCACCGGCATGGTTCCATGTGTCTGTGCCTATTGCTGCTTTATAAATATCATCACTTTCTATAGTCACAGTTGTTAAATTTGTACAATTATCGAATGCCCAATAGCCGATTTCAGTCACATTTGCAGGTATTGTAACTGAAGTGAGATTTGTACAACCTCGGAATGCATATTGATTGATAGCAGTTGTATCTTCTTCTAGTGACACACTTGACACTGTTCTATCTATCACTGAAAGTGCAACTTTTGTTGTTCCATTAATGTAATAACTTACATTATTTTTTTCTTCTATTCTTCCCTTTGCTTCTTCGCCTGGTTTTACTACTTCATATGCATACTCTCCTACATGTCCATATTGATAATCACCTGCTGTAATATTTAATGAAGAGTTGTTGTAAACTATTGCTAGTGAATAGCAACCCAAGAATGCATTATCGCCAATTGTAGTCACACCTGCTGGAATTGTGATTGAAGTGAGATTTGTGCAACCTGAGAATAAAGAATATTCAATTGTTGTCAGTGTTGATGGAAGTGAAATTTTTGTAAGGCTTGTGCAATCTGAGAAAGCACTGCTTCCAATTGAAGTGACGGTCTCAGGAATTGTGATTGAAGACAAGCTTGTGCAACCAGAGAATGTATAAGATTCAATCGTTGTCAGTGTTGATGGAAGCGAAATTTCTGTTAGCCTTGTGCAACCTGAGAATGCAGAAAAGCCGATTGATTGCAATTGTGAACCCTCAGCGAATGTTATCTTTTGTAAATTACTGCAGTCACTGAATGCATAATCACCAATCGAGGTTACACTTGCTGGAATTGTAATTTCTGTGAGATTGCTGCAATCGTTGAAAGCATGATCACCAATTGATGTTACACCATCGGTTATAGTCACTTTTTTAAGTGATTTGATTCCATCAAAAGCATATTCCGGAATATTGCTGTTTACTGTTATTTCTTCAACGAGTTCGTCGTTTATATATAGATCGGCATTTCCATTTGATATTCGGTCACCAAAATTTATATTTAACCACTGATCTATACTAGTACCCTGATAAAAGATCTCAGATATCGAATTACCGTAAGAGAATACATTATGCCCAATCGAAGTCAATCCTGCTGGAATTGTAATACTTGTCAAATTGATGCAATCTATGAATGCATTGTCTCCTATTGAGGTTATTTGCGAGTTTGCACCAAAATCTACTTCTTTTAAGCTACTACGTCCTTCAAATGCATCCTCTGCTATAGATTGCACTTGTGAATTATTTCCTAAATTTATGGTTTCAATATTGAGATTTTGTTCCACATAAACTTGGTCTGGAATACCATCACCTTGAATTAATGGATAAAAGATTCCATCTCCAAAAGTCCCATAATCTATTGATGTCATTTGCGAATTATCTTCAAATATAACTGTTTTTAAGTTCGTACAATTATTAAAAGCACAATAAGCAATTTGTTTAACATTGGAAGGAATCGTTAATTCTGTTAAATTTACGCAATCTCGAAATGCATAAGCTACTATGAATTCGCAATTTGGATGAATATTAAAATCTGTAACAGTTTTATCATTAACAGTACATAGAATCATATGAGGATTTTCATCATTTCCAAGATAAAAACCATTTTCATATTCATTATAATGTACACTATAATCAGATAAAGCACCATGATTAAACATCCCACCACCAATTTGTGTTAAGCCAGATGGAAATTTTATTTCGGTTAAATCATAACACAAAAGAAAAGGATTGTCACCAAGATAACTAAGTTGTGAACCTTGTTCAAAATAAACTTTTTGAAGTGGAGTAAATGCAAAAGCAAAGGCATCCATTGATTCAATGCTTGCAGGAAGTACAATTTCAGTTAATCCTGTAGCAGCGAATGCTTCTCGTCCTATTGTTTTTAGATTTGATGGTAAGATAATATTGGTAAGGTTAGTACAAATAGAAAAGGCTCCTTGGCCAATCGATTGCAACTGAGAATTTTTAGCAAAATTAACCGTAGTTAATTCACTGCATTCAGAAAAAGCCAACATTCCTATAGTTTTAAGATTTTCTGGAAAGCTAATTTCTTCTAACTTAGGACATTCAATAAAAGCTCCATCTGCGATTATTTCGAGAGTTGATGGCAATTTAACATAAGTTAAATTTGCACAAGTAGCGAATCCTGCCATTTCAATCTTTGTCACTCCTTCAGGAATGTTAACTTCTTGTAAATTGGTTCCCCCAAAAGTATATATTCCTATTGTTGTAAGTTGTGAATTTTCGGCAAAAGATATTTTGTTTAAATTTTCACAAGAAACAAATGCAAAGTCTCCTATATAAGATACATTTTCACCAATGTTCACATTTTTTATAGATCCTATCTCCGCAAATGCCCAGTCATTGACATTCGTGTCTATGTTAACATTTTCTAAAAGTGTATTATTTATATAAAGATTAGTAGATGGATAAGAATGCCATGTGCCTTCAAAGTTGATATTAACCCACTGTTCAATAGTTCCGCTATAGTATAGGTCAAGACCATCAGAAGATCCGCTGATAGCACCTTGATTGATTGAAGCCAACGATGAAGGCAAAGTTATTGTTGTCTGTGCATTATTAATAGCATAAGGAGCGATTGTTTTACAATTTTCATTCACATTAAATGATGAAATTGCGCCCTGAGTCTCATCAACATCAACTAGTAGTACATAAGGATTGTTGGAATTGCCTAAATATAAACCTCCATTATCATCCTTATTATATAGTGAGCTATCACAGCCATTAAACGTATATTGACCGACTTTTGTCAATGTTGAAGGAATTGAAAGTTCTGTTAAGTTTGTGCAATCTTTAAAACATTCATCACTAATGGTGGTGATTCCTTCTGAAATTGTTACGTTAGTAATATCAGTATTGTAACTAAATCCTCCTTCAATCGTAGTTATTTTAAT
>CALVNK010000048.1 GCA_944349615.1 uncultured Clostridia bacterium | reverse complement strand
CATTGCAGTAATGTCTACATATTCGCCATCTATCTTAATTTCAGGTTTATCATTTAAGATAGAAGCCTCGGCAATGATATCTTGATATTGAATTGTAATACTGTCAAACATTTGGTTTGCAATGTCAACTGACAGGCTTAAATCGTTGGTTGATACTTGAATGATATTGTCTGTAATTAAAATGTTTAAACCCAATAAAAACTTTTCAAGGTCAAATTCACCCAAATTAATTTCGCCAAACATACTGTCTAAGTCGACAGCAAAGTTGTCAAGTAAAAATTCCTTTAATTTGTCAAAATCATTTAGATCGAATTTTACATTTATATCAAGTGCAGATAGATATATCACATCGTCGATAAATATCATATTAATTTGCTTACCAAAGGCATTTAAAACGATACTTGCAGAGAGTGATGAATTTTCAATCTCATAACTAAGCACGCCTTCTAAGTTGAATTTATCATAGTTTGCATTAAATTCAAGATAGAATTTGCCTCGTTCTACATACTCCATTACATTTTCAATAACAGGGATTAAATTAGCAAAGTTTGTGTATTGATTAGATTGTATATCCTGTTTTATCAAATCTCCAGTATTTGCCTGAGCTTGAGCAGAAAGAGTATAATCATTGTATTGTGCATCTATATTAATTAAACCAGTTTTATTTTCAATGGTCAAGTTTATTCCATTAAATAGGCTTACTTTAGTGGTGTTGTCTTCAACAGTCAGCTCTGTTATAAGCATGGAATTTTTATTTGGATCTATTATTGATAAAATTGAGCCAAACATATTTGCCATATCTATCTCTTGCCCTAGAAATTTAGAAATAAAGTCTGTCAAGAGTGATATGTCATTTAAATCCAAAGAGAATTTTGATTGAGAAAGTTCAACATAGATTGTGTTATCTATAAGATACAACGCAATATTTTGTCCTAAGATAGAGGTAGTAAGTGCAAGATATAATTCATCTTTGAATGAAAGCGTATAGTCGAATACTATGGCGCTTTGAGTATTTTCTAGGATTATTGATCCACTTATATAATCGCTACTTACTATATCCAAAACACTTGAGATGGTAGGCAATATTAAATTGATGTCGTGATAGTATTCTTGATTTTGTGAAAGTGTAATTTCACTATAGGTTGTGTCTGAAAGTAGTAAATTAAAATTATCTGTATCAATGTTGATTTCTGTAAGTCTTTCTCCGTCTAACAATAGAGTTATTATTCCAAAATCAGTATTAATTTTTGTGTCAGGACCAATACATTCAATTGCTTCTAAGAATGAAAGATCAATATTATTAATTTTTGTAATACTTGAAAGATCAAAATTTGACAGATCAATCAAGCCAAAGATTTTCATTATATCTTTGTTTTGAAGGAAATCAAGTAGAGTGCTAATCAATTCTTCTGGCAAGGTAATATTAAAATTCTCTTGTAAGAAAGTATTTAACGTGCTTAAGTCGTTAAGGTCAAATTTAAAATAGATGTTGCCAATTTCTGCAAAGATAACATTGTCTTTGAACAACAGTTTTGCTTGTAATTCTTGATAGTTAATGATGGCACCTAAAGTGGCATTTTCAATATCTAAAGCCACTTCGCCAGCAAATTCTTGACCAGCCAGATCAAAATTCAAGTCAAATGCCATTTGATCACGTGAAAGTATGTCATTTGCAATTGTTAAAATATTAGTAATGTCTTTGTATTCGCTATCACCTTTTTCAATTACCATTTCTTCGGGATAATTTATTTTACCGTTTACTTCAATGCTCATGCCATTGTCAGAAAGGGTAAGAGAAGGTAAATTAATCCCAATCAAGTTATACAATCTATCACATATAAGTTGAAGATTTACATTTACTACAGGAAGAGCAATGTCAAGAGTTATATTATCTTTGGTCTTTGTTTCTTCAAA
The DNA here is from genome assembly GCA_944349615.1 of uncultured Clostridia bacterium. Classification (GTDB taxonomy): domain Bacteria; phylum Bacillota; class Clostridia; order Christensenellales; family UBA1242; genus Caccovivens. Next base: position 6,198 of record CALVNK010000048.1, on the reverse strand, counting down.
GTTGTTCAGCATGATGAGAATATCGTCAAGTGAAAGGGCATCCAGATCAAAACCAATTTCGGCAAGTATCGGTTTGACAACGCCAAATATACTTTGGAAAAGATTTTCTGCTTTAAATGATAAACTCTGATCGCCAAACTGCATATAAACAACGCTATCTAAGTATTCTACACTTATATCAAAAACAGCACTATTATTTGATACAAGGTTGACATTAAGACCAAGCTCGGTATTTTCGCTATCGCTCATATCAAGATTTGCATCGATTGTAAGGTTATAGTTTGCTTCAGGCGAAGATAAAATCAGATTAATATCAGCATCAATTCTTTCGCTTTCCGTGATGTTATCTACAATTTTGACAAGTTGATATGGCGGAGTTTCGCTTCCCGATCCCGCATTGTTTTGAAGGAATGAAGAAAGTTGGATAGCACCAAACGCTGATGCTATCGAAACTACCATATATAATAGTGCATATAAAATTATTTTCTTTTTCATATATAATTTCCCTAATTTATTTTAGTTTTGTTATAAAGTATATTGCGACATCAATTGCTGATTAAATATTGCTTATATTGAAGATTGATAGCTTCCATCAAAGAAGAAATTTTGTTTCAAATTACCGCTACAACCAACACCAAATCCCATTTTCACCGCATTATAATCTTCTTCAACATAAGTTGAGATTAAATTCCAATCTTTATCCATGACGATAGTCTGTGTCACATTGTGGAAATATGGATCTGCCTCAAGGTCACCTGTTCTTCGTACCTGCCTGTAATAGTTCAGTACGCTATAGATTGGATGAAGTTCAAAGGTCATTGAATAGTTGCCATTTTCATCAATCACTACCTCAACATCGTTATTTAGCACTGTTGCTTCAGAAATAATATAAGGATTAAGAACATTTAAAAGTCCGCCGGTTAGTTTGGTATAATCAGAAGGGGATAGTGACTGATCAAGTTCCCATTCAGCGCTAGTTGGGGTGATGGTACCACTTTTCCCGTTGTATATATCTACATTGCCGACTACATTTCCGTTTTCATCAACTGTCATCTCGTCATGGAAGGCGATAGTCAAAAAGCCTGTACTAATACTTTCAAAGGTATATAGACTTCCATCGAAGGTTTTTAAACTATAGACAGTTTGCGATGTACCCATAGACTTTACAAGACCTTCAGATTCTATAACCAACTCGCTTTCATTCTGTGCGTTGTACATTGCAAGCAGATAATTGTCAATAGCCGATAGCTGTGATGGATTTTCAATGCCAAGTTCGCGAGCCTTTTCTACCCAATTAAGTTTGTCGGTTTCTGCGGTTATTCCAAACAGCGTAGAAAATCTTTCGTCAAGATTTGGCATATAATCGGCAACAGTATATATAGAGTAATCAACCTTGCTTTTAAGTGCGAAATTAAAATACCATACACCAAGTCCGCTTCCTGTGAAAATCCCTAAAACAAGTATAATTCCAAGGGCCTTCATATTCTTTTTGAAAGTGCCTTTTTGATACTCTTTCTCCCTCTTTTCCTCTTCTTTTTTCTTTTGCTTTAGCCTGGCTTTTTCTTCCTTAGAAAGTTTTGGCTTATGCAAGAGATCTTTAAGTGTTTTTTTATTACACTCTTTGCCAGCATCAGTATTTTCATTTTCGATAGGTGCCTGATTTTCTGTTTCGTTTAAAGCGAGATTTTCTTTATTTGAAGCGGAATCGTTTTCTTGATTTGAAGGCACTTGTACACTTGCCTGTGTAGCGCCTAAAAAAGAAGCATCTTGTTCTTCGCTTTTATAGTTTTCTTCTTTTTTATTTTTAATGCTTATATCTGCATGTTTATCTTTTTTCTTGCTCATTAGTTGCTCCCTAAAGGGCACGGCTTGCAAGAATGCATTTATTATTCTATATATTATATGTAGATATGACTTGTCCATGTTAGTTTAAAATTATTTTGACAGCCAAAAAAGATTTTTAATCTGTCTTTAAAAGTATGAGAAAAGTTTGGGTGTTTTAATATCTAACATGACGCTAAGTCATGAGTAAAGTCAAAGTAGTTATCAAGTTTGCATTATGAAGCCGATAAACCCGTATTTTAAAGCCTAAAACCCTAAAAAACAAACTAAAAATCAAGTCTAGTAAATAAAATCTTATTGTAATCGGTCAAATATGTGTGTTTGCCTAGGAAATTCAGGTATTTTGTGGCAAAATCTTGCCTACATTATGATTATAATATATAAAATAATTATTGTCAACACTTTGACGATATTTTTATAAACTTTTTTTGCTTTTGTTGCTAGCAAAGTTCTATTAATTCAAATGCATTTGCGATTGAGAAAAGCGGTTTAAATTTTATGCAATTTTATGTATAAATATACATATTATTGCATAAATATTACGCGATATAAGTCTATGAATTATAAGAAAATTGTGGTGGTGAAGATGCTATTTAACATTTTTGTGCTTGTAGATTTTGATAAGTGTAGTATGAATATTTCTACTTAAATTTTCAACATGAAAATTGATTTGAGATATGCAAAAATTTAATTAAAAAAAGTATAAAAAACACTTGACAAAATAGTAGTTATTATATAAAATATAAAAAGGTCAAAACGAGAGTATGATTTTTATTTGATTAGCCCCCAGATAAAAGCCAATTTCGATTGATTAAAATATAGAATATTTCGGAGGAAAAGTTAGTGAAAACTTATTTGGCAAAACCGACAGACATTGAAAGAAAATGGTATGTCGTAGATGCAACTGATATTCCACTTGGAAGAGTGGCTACTATGGTTGCTGATATATTAACAGGAAAGAAAAAGACAATCTATACTCCACATGTTGATTGCGGAGATTTCATCATCGTTACTAATTGTGACAAAATTGTGCTTACAGGAAAGAAACTTCAAGACAAGAAACTTCGTTGGCACACTGGCTACATCGGTGGACTTAAGGAAGTTGGTTATGACAAACTCATGAAAGAAAATTCTCCAAAGGCACTTATGGTAGCAGTTAAGGGTATGCTTCCAAAGAACTCTCTTGGAAGAAAGCAGATTACAAGACTTCATGCTTATAAAGACGGCACTCATAATCATGAGGCACAAAAGCCAGAAAAGCTTGAGTTAAAAGGAGCGAATGACTAATGGCAGAGAAAAAGACAGTTAAAAATAACAGCCAAATAATTTCAACTGGCAGAAGAAAAAAATCTATCGCCAGAGTTAGATTATTTGCAGGTAGTGGAAAATACATTGTAAATGGCAGAGATATGGGCGAATATCTTCAAAGAGATACTTTGCTTTTAGTTGCTCGTCAACCATTTGATATCACAAACACCGGCGATAAATATGATGTTATCGTAAAGGTTGTTGGTGGTGGTATTTCTGGACAAGCAGGAGCTATTTGCCATGGTATTGCAAGAGCACTTGTTAAAGCTGATGAAATGCTTAAGAAAGACCTTAAAGAAGCAGGACTTCTCACAAGAGATCCTAGAATGAAGGAAAGAAAGAAATACGGTCTTAAAAAGGCTAGAAAAGCACCTCAATTCTCAAAGAGATAAACATTTCAAAGATATCCGCATGGTTTTCATGCGGTTTTTTTTATATCAACTAGATATTAAGTGTATTTTTTAAAATTGTCTTTTATGTTTGAAAAGTGGGCAAAATTTAAGCAAATCAATTGATTAATTTTTATTAATAGAATATAATATATACATGGAAAAAATATATGATATATTGATTGTAGGCGGAGGGCCTGCAGGAATTAGTGCTGGCATCTATGCAAAACGAGCGGGTAGAGATGTTGTTATCCTTGAAAAATTTATGCCGGGTGGTCAACTTGGACTTATCGGTCAAATTGAAAACTATGCAGGATTTAAAAGCATTGATGGCAACGAACTTGCCATGAATTTCTTTAGCCATGCACAAAGTTTAAATATACCTTTTATAATGGAAGAAGCGAAGGAATTTGCCAAAGTTGACGATTTATATAAGATTACAACTCCCAGTCAAACCCTTTTTGCAAAGGCGATTATTTTAGCGCTTGGCAGTCATTCCAAAGAACTCAATATCCAAGGAGAAAAGGAGTATAAAGGCAAGGGCGTAAGCTATTGTGCACTATGTGATGGCAACTTTTTCAAAGGTAAAGATGTGGCAGTTATTGGCTCTGGCGACTCAGCGTTTTCTGATGTTGAATATCTATCTAATATTTGTAACAAAGTTTACTTGCTTACTAAAGACTACCTTAAAGTCAAAAACTATGCAGGTGATGAGTTTAGTGATAAGACAAATGTCGAGGTGCTAAAAGGTGCTATTTCACAAAAGATTTCTGGTGGAATGACAGTTGAAAGCCTCGAGTTTTTGCAAGATGGAACTCTTAAGCAGGTGAATGTAGATGGAGTATTTGTTGCGATTGGAAGAAGCCCTGACACCAAAGCGTTGCAAGGGTTTGTTGAAATGAACGAAGGTGGTTTTGTCAAAACAGACGACAAGATGAAGACATCTTTAGATGGAGTATATGCTTGTGGCGACTTGCGAGAAGGCAGTTTAAGACAGATTGCCACTGCGGTCGGTGATGGTGCAATTGCGGGAACTGAAGCTAGCAAATATGTACTTTTATATAATTACAAGCATAAAAATGACAAATAAAATCAATGCAAAATGCAAAAAAAATCAATAAAAAGATGAGGCTTTGTTTAAGACAATCTCATCTTTTTTTTGCATAATTATACATTTTTTAAAGTCATAAAATTATTATAAATTCTGCTATTTAGTGACAGATAATCAATCCCTTTTCAAGAGCATAGTAGGAGCATAGTCCTCCCATTGGCATTACTCTAATTTCTTTAAAGTTGCATTTTGATTCGATATCCTTTTTTATTGAATTGGCATCATCTTCACAAAAGCAGTGAGTGATGATAAGGGTATCGTTTGAATAGTCTTTAGATTTCTCTTGAATCATTTGGACAAGTTTTGCAAAGCAATTCTTGATGCCTATAATCTTTTTAGCAATCTTGATTTCGCCTTCGTGTGCAATGCAAATAGGGCGTATAACAAGCGTTGACGCAATAAGACCAGCAATCTTACTCATCCTTCCATTATTTACAAGATTATCAAATTTTTGAAGAATAAAATAAAGACTTCTTTTATCGCGATATTCAATAATCTTCTCTTGTATTTCTTCAAAAGATAATCCTTGATTTATTAAACTTACAAGTTTGTCTACAAGCAGAATCTCAACTCCGCTTACAGCCTTAGAGTCAATGATAAAGACATTATCTGCTTTTTTGTAGGACTGTTTTGCAACTATAGCTGCATTGTAACAGCCAGAAAGTTTTGAGGTGATTGTCACAACAAAGGTGTATTCAGCCTTTTCAAACTCCTGCAAGAAAGATTGAGGAGCAGGGCAAGCACTTGAACTTTTTTTAGACTCATGCATGTCTTTTAGCATTTTTTCTATCTCAAGATTGTCGTTATCGACATATTCACGATCGCTTACATTTATGGTAAGAGGCACAACGCTAAAACCTATTTCCTCATCTTGCAAATAATCGCTTTTTAGGTCAGATGCACTGTCTACTATAATTTGAAATTTTTTCATATTCATTCTCCAGTCGGTTTTTATTTTAATTTTTATTATGATCTATTTATTCTATCTAATATATATATTAAATTATATAGACAAAAATTACAATACATTTATTAGCAAAGATAAACTTTGTATAGGACATATTATAAACCATTCAATCAAATATTCAAAACAAAAATCAAATATTAATAACCTAAAATCAAATTAAAGTGACGAAATAATCAAAAATTTGTCAAATTTCTACTCTTGTGGATGAGGTGATGGGTTGATGAAGGAGGAAGATCACTTGCAAGCCCAATTTTGCCATATTTCTTATTTATTTCATCAACTATAATTGAGTAGTCATTTTTAGGACTATCAAAGAGCGATAATTGAATTATTTGACTACTGCTTAAATTAAAACATTTGACTCGTATCGCGCGAATTGGATAATTATATTTCCATATCTTTTCTATCAGTTTTAAAGCGTTTTCTGCAATTTTTTTGACATCTTGAGTTGCCCTCATTTTGCAAGATGAGTGAAAGGTTTTTAGATCTTTATTTTTGATTGTCACAGAAATTCCTTCAGCTTTAACCTTGTGTCTTATCATTCTTTTTGATATCTTTTGTGCTAGAAAATATACAACCTT
>CALVNK010000047.1 GCA_944349615.1 uncultured Clostridia bacterium | reverse complement strand
AAGTTGTTTTGTCCGCCTGCGAAAAGATTTTTGAGCATATCAAAAATAGGGTTATCCATATTAAAAATTATGCTTGTAGCGCTAAAAATGTGAATAAAAAATCAAAATCGTATTTAAGAAATTTCTTTACTTTCATTCTATCTTTATATTCCTTGTATTTTCGTTAAGTTACCAAAAGTTTGTGTAATTTTTGTCTTTATCAACATATATTGAAATAGGAGATAAGCACATGAGTAAATTATCTGACTTTGTAAGTAGTTCGGCGCAAGACAAGACAAAAACAGCCTCTTTTGACAATCAGCAAAAAAGTACGGGTGCAACCGAGCAAGATGTTGTGAAACTATATAATAAATATAAGGATATGGACGCGGAGACTCTTAACAGTACGCTTTTTAGTGAAGTTGCAAGACAAAAGTCAAACGGCACTTTTGATTATCAAAAGCTTGAGTCCATGCTTGAAGGGATGAAAGATGCACTAGGCGAAACAAACTATCAAAATATGAAAAGGATACTAGAGAGTTTAAAATGATAAAAGATAAGATTGACAGAGTCCTTTTAAATATAGTCGAAACGCAAACCGAAGGCAAGAAGATAGACTGTATTATAAGGGCTTATGATTACCAAAGATTAAAGAGAATTTTACATAATCGGGATATTAAAATTACAAGTGAATATCCTTTTATCAATTCGATCTATGCAAAGGTCAATAAGAAGGAACTTGCACTTCTTTCAACCTTTTCACAGGTTAAATTTATAAGTGCACTAAGTCATGCCAGCGCTCTTATGAATGTCGCGAGAAAAATCCTAGGTGTCAACAATATTCACTCAGGTGGCGAGGGAGTTGGCATTGCATTTATCGACACAGGTATTGTTAAACATGGCGACTTTTGTATGGGTAAAAACCGCATCATATATTTCAAAGATTTTGTCGGTGATAAAAAAGAATGTTATGACGATAATGGCCATGGCACCTTTGTTGCTGGTGTATGTAGTGGCAATGGCGCGCTTTCTGCTGGTCACTATAGTGGTATCGCACCAAAGAGCAATATCATAAGTCTAAAGGCTCTCAATGGTCTAGGAGAAGCGAGTGCCGATCGCATACTTGGGGCTATGGAGTGGGTGTATAATAATCATCGCAACTATAATATTCGAGTGGTTTGTATGAGCTTTGGCAGTGATCCACTCGGCTACAATGACCCCATCATGAATGGTGCTGAAGCGCTTTGGAGGGCGGGTGTTGTTGTGGTGGCGGCCGCTGGCAATAGTGGGCCTGAAAGTCAAACGATAAAAAGTCCCGGTGTTTCTTCGCAGATCATCACGGTGGGTGGTTTTAATGACAATAGAATAGATGAAGAAAATGCAGAGAAGAACTTTTTTGAGATGGCTGACTTTTCTTCGCGTGGTCCTGCATTTGCACGCTTTAAGCCCGATCTTATAGCGCCCGCCGTCGATATCATCTCATGCGGACGAGAAAAGCCTTATGTGATTTTGAGCGGGACATCTGTTGCCACGCCTATGGTTGCAGGACTTTCAGCGCTTATTATAGAAAGACAGCCTAAAATCTTGCCAATCGAAGTGAAAAGACGCCTTTTGTCCTGTGCCACTCCTATCTGCTTCAATCGCAATTTTGAAGGCTATGGCTATCCTGAGCTTAACAAACTTCTACGAGGATGATGTGTGGCTCAAGCGATTATTTGAAAAATAAAACTATCCATTTACAAAAGAATTTCAATATTTTTGCAAAAAAGAGTTGCAATTTTTTGCAAGGCGTGTTATACTATGTTGAAAATGATTTTTAACGATGGAGGGCTATTATGAGCAGAACATGTGATATATGTGGAAGAGGCAAACTTACAGGAAAACAAGTTTCTTTCTCTAATAAGAAATATAACAGAACTTATGAACTTAACCTTCAAAAGACTACTATAAATGTTGACGGTCAAGAGAAAACTGTAAGAGCATGTACAAAGTGCATAAGAAGTGCAAAAAAGGCGCAATAAAAGGCAATTCGTTATTGACAAAGCGTTGTCATTTTATTTTTGTTATGAAGGGCAGGATACTGCTCTTCTTTATATTTAACTCAATGTCAAACTCTTTAAAACCATGTTTTGTCGTCTAAACGCCTTATTTATGCAGGTTTTTATTGATAAAAACAAAAAAGTTTTTGTTACTATCAAAAAAATGTTGTAATTTTTTTCAAATTATAGTATATTATTAGCATAGTCACTTTATGTGGCAAATTTTGTATGCGCGTTTTTTAGGAGGAATCTTGACAGTCGATACAAACAACTATTATGGCAATATTTCTATCTCAGACAATTCCATTCGGATTGTCGCTGGTTTTGCCGCACTCGATTGCTATGGCGTTGTTGACCTTGTTTCAAGATCTATTAAGGACAGCGCTAGAGAGTTATTTAAGAAAGAATCTTATTCCAAAGGAATCAAGATTAGTCATATAGACAACAGAATATATATTGATGTTTACTGTATTTTAAAGTACGGTGTTTCTATTAGTGCGGTGGCAGAATCACTTCGCAAAGCGGTTAAGTATAGCGTTGAAAACTTTACCGGTATGCTTGTTGATGCAGTCAATGTTCATGTTGTCGGTGTTAGAGTTTAGGAGCTATTAATCTATGATAAAAACGATAAATGGAGCCACCTTTCGCAAGATGATCGTTGCGGGGGCAGGGTTACTTGAGCAAAATAAAAAATATGTCGATTCATTGAATGTCTTTCCAGTGCCAGATGGCGATACTGGGACAAACATGTTTTTGACAATGAAGAGTGCAGTCAGCGAGGTTGCACAGGTTATATCAAACGATATCTCATCACTTAGTGAAGCCTTTGCCAAAGGTGCGCTTAAAGGTGCAAGAGGCAATAGTGGTGTTATCACCTCTCAAATTTTCAAAGGCTTTTGTAGCGAGGTTGGCAAGTGCAATGAAATTACTACCAAGATTTTTGCAAGGGCAATGCAGGAAGGGGCAAATATTGCCTATAAGGCAGTCACCAAGCCAAAGGAAGGTACTATCCTTACTGTCATTCGCGTAATGGCTGAAAATGCAGTAAATGTTGCAAAAAAATGTGATGACTTTGAAGTTTTCTTCAAGAAGGTACTTGAAACTGGTGAAGAGATCTTGAAACAGACACCAGAAATGCTGCCTGTGCTTAAGAAAGCAGGCGTTGTTGACGCTGGTGGAAGGGGAATTATAGTCATCTTCACAGGTTTCTATAAGCTGATAATGGGAGAAGAGGACTTTGAGTTTACTTTTGATGACGAAAAGAAACCACAGACTGTTGATGATGTGATTGCTGATATCAATGCGCTTGAAGATATTCAATTTGGATATTGTACAGAGTATATGATTATCAACATGAAAAAGAAGACAACAGAGGCTGATATTGACAAGCTTCGTGAAAAACTTGTAGAACTTGGCGATTCTGTCATCTGTATTGGTGACCTTAACCTTGTCAAAGTCCATGTTCACTCAAATGAACCTAATAAGGCACTTGAATATGCTCTTGAACTTGGCGAACTTTATAATCTCAAGATTGAGAATATGAGAGAGCAAAACCGCGAACTTAAGAAAAAAGCGGTAACTCAAGAAGAAACAAAAGAACTTGGCATGATTGCTGTCGCACCAGGAGATGGACTCAATGCAATATTTAAAGATCTCGGTGTCGATGAAATGATCGTAGGCGGACAAACTATGAATCCATCTGCTGCCGACATCGCTGCTGCTGCAGATAAGGTGCCTGCTCGCAATGTCTTTGTATTCCCGAACAATAAGAATATAATCTTGGCGGCATCTCAAGCAAACGACCTGACAAGTAAAAATCTTATAATCATTCCAACTCGCTCTGTTCCAGAGGGTATAAGTGCGGCAATCGCTTTTAATCCTGACGGCTCAATAGAAGAAAATACAGAGGCTATGAATGATGCTATAAAGGGCGTGAAATCGGGCTCTGTAACCTACGCCGTTCGTGATACTCATGTCGATGGCTTTGATCTATCTGTCGGTGAAATCATTGGCCTTGACGATAAGGCAATTCTTGCAAAAGGCAAACTTGTATCCGATACAACAGAAAGACTTATTGAAAAGATGATAAGCGACGATGTGATGAATATTACTCTATTCTATGGCGAAGATATCCGCGAGGATGACGCCAATGCACTCGCTGAAAAACTATCTTCAATCTATCCAGATTGTGAAGTCACTGCAGCCTATGGCGGTCAGCCTGTATATTACTATCTTGTAAGTTTGGAATAAATTTTCAAAAATCAAAAAATAATAAAATATTAAAATGTAAATTTAACCAAGATTTACATTTTTTTGTTATAACTCAATGTAGTGCATAATAAGTGAAAATTTAATAAATAAGTTGACAATGGCTATGAATTATCTCAAAATATATCTATGGACGAAAGACTTGATTTAAGATTATCGAAAATGTATGGGCTGACTAGGGCCAAAGCGCAAAGTTATATCAAAAGTGGCTCGGTTTTAGTAGACGGAAAGGTTTGCTGTAAACCTTCCTTTTTGGTAGATGAAAATTGTATAGAATTGGTTAGCAAAGAGCACTATGTGTCACGCGGGGCATATAAACTACTTGGCGCTATCGAAGATTTTAAACTTGATTTTACAGACAAAGTTGTCCTCGATATAGGTGCGTCTACTGGCGGTTTCACTCAGGTGGCACTTTTACATGGCGCTTTAAAAGTATATGCTGTCGATGTAGGTGAGGGTCAACTTGATAATACACTTTTAGCAAGCGAAAAGGTCGTCAATATTGAAAAGACAGATTTTCGTGACTTAACCTTATCCCAAGTTGCAGACACTGATCTAATAATTGGCGATATTTCATTTATTTCACTAACAAAGATACTGCCCAAGATTAAATCGCTCTTTGGAAATGAAAAAGAGGTGGTGCTTCTCTTTAAACCACAATTTGAATGTGGCAAGCAGCTGGCAAGAAAGGGAAAGGGAATAATAAAAGATAAAAAGGTGCATGTTTTCTTATTAAATGAGTTTTTGAATTTTTGCAAAGATTTAGGTTTTACTGTTGTCGATATTTTGCCATCTTCTATCAAGGGCAAAGGTGGCAACATTGAATATCTTATACATTTCAAAAGTGACAATAATTTCAAGAATTTTACTAAAAATATCGAAAAAATTGTGGATTTTGCCTTTAAAAACGCAAAATAAGGTCAAAATTGCAATCTTTGTTGATAATTTTAAAACTTAGTTTTAAAACAAATATTTTTTAATTTTCTTTCAAAACTTTTGTTTGAAAACAAAAAAAACACCTAAGGTTTTAATTTTACCTTAGGTGTTTTCAATTAATAGATTTCTTAAAGTTTTTTGCTTTAATATCTATTTAATTGTGATGCAGTTGGATAGAGTGGAAGGTCTGCAAGGCCTTGACATGCTTGACAGTTTTGACATGCTTGGCATGGTGGTATTACAGGATAGCCATAAGATGGTACGAGTAAATCTACAAGGGCAGTTACCTTCAGTACAACTTGTAAACAACCAGTGACGGTGAAAGTATTTTCGCCAGAATACGAGCCTATTTGGCTTGAGAACACTGCGTTTGCCTTGATTTCAACAGGTGTGAATGATGGTTGTGGTACAAACAAGACTGCACTCTTTGTGAATGTTATCGAACTTGTGCCTGTACCTATCACACCATTTGCATCTCTATAGGTCACTGTTAATGGAATAGTTATTGTCATAGATACATTTGCATAATTAGAATTTTGATCTATTCTATCTATCACAATATCTGAAACCGTTATGCTAGAGCCTATTTGATTTGTTGCCGATATAAAAGTAAGCGGTTGAACAGGGTTTGCAGGGTTTTGGTTTGTTACAACGAGTACGATTCCAGTTTCTGTCGTTTGAGATACGCACGCGTCAAATACTTTAGTTGTTTCAATAAGTACTTTTTCACAAATCCCACCCATAGCGTTTCCTGATATTGGCCCCGGTCGGTTTGGATTTGTGTTGTTGATATAAAATGACATTTTTACCTCCATTAAATTTTTTTGTGTTTACTAGTTTTGTAAACCCAACTACTAAAATTATATGTAAGCAAGGATAATTGTGTTACTCAAGGCTTAAGTAAAATTTAATTTGTCGACACATTGAAATTTAATTTTTAAATTACCTTGAAATTTTTGTTATATTATCTTTTTAAAAAAACTTTGAAAAATATAGAGAATTTGATAATATATAAAAGAAAAGACTTTTATTTATACTTGTCTTTTTATAGATAACTAAAAGGAGTTAATATGATTATTGATAATGTAAAAGAAAGAGTATCTGTTTGCAAAAGCGAAATAGATTTTATTAAGGAGTGTCTTTGACAAGGCAAGTCTTGAAAAGGAAATAGAAGGGCTTAAAGCTCAGCAGGCCGAACCTGATTTCTATCTTGACAGTGCCCGCGTGACTAAGGTTGGCAAGAAGATCAAGGAGATTGATGGCAAACTTGATATGATAAAAGGTCTTGAAAGTGGACTTGATGACTGCAATGCCTATGTTGAACTTATCGAAGAAGGTCAAGACCAAACTCTTGGAGATGAGCTTGAAAGTGCTCTTCACTTGCTTGAAGAAAATGTGGAGAAAGCCAAAGTGCAATCCTTGCTTCGCGGAAAGTATGACAGCTTTGATGCCATTATCACCCTTCATTCTGGAGCGGGTGGAACGGAAGCACAAGATTGGACACAGATGCTTTTTAGAATGTATAAAATGTATTGCGAGAAAAATGATTTTAAACTTAAGGTGCTTGATGTTCTTGATGGAGATGAGGCAGGAATAAAATCAATCACTTTCGAAGTCTGCGGAAGTTATGCTTACGGTTTTTTGAAAGCAGAGAAAGGGGTACACAGACTTGTACGAATTTCGCCATTTGACTCAAACGCAAGACGACATACGTCTTTTGCTAGTTGTGAGGTTATGCCAAAGATTGAAGAAAAGCCAGACATTGATTTGAGACCAGAAGATTTGAAAATTGACACCTTTAGGGCAAGCGGAGCAGGTGGTCAGCATGTCAACAAAACTGAAAGTGCAATAAGGATCACACATATTCCGACTGGTATTGTAGTTGCCTGTCAAAATGAAAGATCACAAATTCAAAATAGAGAAATCGCTATGCAGATGTTATACTCAAAACTTGTTGAGCGAGCAGAGGAAAAAGAAATGGAAGAGATGGCAAAGGTCAGAGGCGAGGTAAAGAAGATTGAATGGGGAAGTCAAATAAGAAGTTATGTCTTCTGTCCTTATACTCTAGTGAAAGATCACCGAACAGGCTATGAAGACAGCAATATTCAATCGGTTATGGATGGCAATATTCAAGAATTTATCAATGATTATCTTAAAAAAATACAGATGTGACTGTAAAAACTTGTTTACATTGATATGACAAAGAAGTGAAATTTTAAACGCGTTTAAAATTTCTAGTTTTTGCGGATGCAACGCAAAAACTGCTCGCTTTTTCAAGCGAGCACTTCTTTGTCAGTATTCAAAACTCAGACTGTAATTAAAATTCATGCTGTAATAATTTTTATTGCTAGAAAAGAACAATAATGAAAGTTGTTTTATACAAAGGAGGTATATGAAAGAAGAAATGGTTTTCACAAAAAGTGATTTAGATAAAATTGACAGGGCTTTTGAATTTGCAACTATTAAACATAAAGGGCAATACAGGAAGGGCACAAAAATACCTTACATTGTCCATCTATATGATGTATATATGTTGCTAAAAGAAGAAAACGCGCCTATAGATGTACTAATAGGAGGAATTTTACACGATACAATCGAGGATACTGATACTCAAGAAGATGAGATAATAGAAAACTTTGGCGATAGAGTTGCAAGTTATGTAAAATGTGAAAGTGAAGACAAATCGCTTCCATATATGGAAAGAAAAAGACAGCACATGGAAAAACTTTCTAAGGAAAATGACGAGGTTAAACTTATAAACTGTGCCGATAAACTTTCAAATCTGCGTGCTATCTATCTTGATTATTGCTATATTGGCGAAGAATTCTTTAAGAGATTCAATGGAAGCAAAGAAGAAATACCTGGTGTGCGAGCGCCGCAGCGTGTTCGCCCTGCTGACCTTGAGCGCCGGCATGATGGGCGCCTACACCTTCAACCTGCGGGGCGGGGTGTTCTGCAACGCCCAAACGGCCAACGTGGTGCTGATGGCCATCGCCTTCGGCAGCGGGGCGTGGGGCCAGGGCTGCTACTACCTCATCCCCATCACCGCCTATTTGGCCGGGGCCTTTTTGTCGGAGATCCTCCCCTCGCCGGTGCGGCGTTTCGGGTTCCTCCGCTGGGACACCTACCTGGTGGCCTTTGAGTTTTTGGCGCTGTTTTCCATTGGGTTCATCCCCTTGGGCTGGCCCCACCAGCTGGTGCAGGTGCTGGTGAACTTCATCGCCTCCATGCAGTACAACACCTTCCGCCAGGCCGAGGGCATCCCCATGGCCACAACCTTCTGCAC
>CALVNK010000046.1 GCA_944349615.1 uncultured Clostridia bacterium | reverse complement strand
TAAATTTTTATAAATTTATATAATTTTCTGTGTTTTTTTAGTTTTTATTGAATTAAGTTAGTTTTTTAAAAGGATTTTTATGAAGGTATTATTTTTAGGTAGCAGTCAGTTTTCATATATTGTATTAAAAGAACTCATTGATAGCGGAGTCAATATTGTAGGTTGTATCACTCGAATTGACAAGCCTGAAGGACGCGGGCATAAACTTATGGAAAGTAAGGTAAAATCTTATGCAAAGGAAATAGGCTTGCCATGCTTTGAGTCTAAAAAACTGAAAGATGAAATGGATATGGTAAAAAAAATAGACTATGATATATCACTTGTTGCTTCTTTTGGACAGATTTTGTCGAGCGAATTTTTAGACTACAGACCGTCCATCAATGTGCATCCATCATTACTTCCAAAATATCGTGGTCCTTCGCCTATTCAAACTGCTTTGTTAAATGGAGATAAATTCACAGGCGTCACCATTATGAAGGTTGCACAAAAAGTAGACAGTGGCGATATTTTGATGCAAGAAAAGATCGATTTGCCACAAGATTTATATTATAATGAGCTTGAAAAATTGCTTGGAGAAAAGGGCGCGCATCTTGCAAAAAAAGTTATCGACGAGATGGAAGAAGGAAAGGTAAAACCGCAACCACAAGATGATGACAACGCCACTTTCACCAAAAAATTCACAAAGGCTGATGGCGAGCTTGATTTGCGTGACAGCGCCTTAAATATTGTCAATCGTTTGCGTGCGCTAAGCGAAAATGTAGGTTGCTACCTAACTATAGGAGATGAAAAGGTCAAGATTTACAAGGCGACTGCCTTAAACGATTTAGATCTTGAAAAGGGAAAGGTGGACACAAATAAAAAGCGCTTCATCATAGGTACAGGCGATGGCGCTTTAGAAATTCTTTCGTTACAATCGCCATCTGGCAAAGTTATAAGTGGCAGAGACTATCTAAACGGCCACCATGAAATACTTGGGAGCAGACTTTTATGATCTTATCCGACTTAAGTTTTAATGAAATTATTGACTATATTAAGGCAAGAGGGCTTCCAAGGTTTAGAGGGGAACAGCTTTTTGACGCAATTTATCAAGGGAAGGCGCTTGACGAAATTTCAAATTTGCCGAAGGGACTAAAAGAGCAACTGCAGGATGTCTATCCAAAATATAAAATTTTATATCGCTTTGTTGGAAAGGATGGCACAAAAAAATATCTTGTTGCGCTCGACGATGAGTGTGCGGTTGAATGTGTACTGATGAAATATAAATATGGCTATACAATTTGCATTTCAACTCAAGTGGGTTGCAGGATGGGTTGCAAATTTTGCGCATCTACTCTTAAGGGACTAAAAAGAAATTTGTCGGCAGGTGAAATGATAGGTCAAATTTTGCTTGTCAATCGCGACATAGATGGAAAGGGTACAAGTCGCAATATTACAAATGTCGTGCTTATGGGCTCAGGTGAGCCACTTGACAACTATGATAATGTGGTTAAATTTATAAATCTTGCCTCATCGCCGAAGGGACTTAATATTTCACAGCGTAACATTTCACTTTCAACTTGCGGAATTGTCGACAAAATTTATCAGCTTGCCGAGTTAAAACTCAATATTACTCTAACCATTTCTCTCCATGCAACAACGGATGAAAATAGAAAGAAAATTATGCCTATAGCAAATAAATATTCAATAGACGAGATAATCAAAGCCTGCAAGGATTACTTTAAAAAGACCAAAAGAAAGATATATTTTGAATACACTCTAGTGCAAGATATAAACGATAGTGACGAAGATGTGAAAAGACTTGCGCAAATGTTAAAGGGCATGACTTGTCATGTCAATGTCATTCCACTCAATGATGTTAAAGAGCGCTCGCTTAAAAAGACAACAAGACTTATGGCATATCAGTTTGTCGAAAAACTAAAAAAGGCGGGCGTCAGTGCAACCGTTAGGCGAACGATGGGCGAAGATATTGGCGGTGCTTGCGGACAACTGCGAAATACAATTCTTGGAATTTAATAGAGTGATTTTAAATTTTATTCAATCGAAATTTTGCTGTTTTAAATAAAGTTAATTAAAATCATACACTGATTAAAAGTAACATAGATTTTAAAAATAAAGATATTTTTCAAAAATATCATTAAAAATAATAAAAATTTGACAATTTTTTCTTAAAAAAGTACAATATAATTGAATTTATGGAGTATTATGCGCGGACTTATCGTAACAAAGAATGCCAATCTATTTTCTATAGATGATGGAAAGATGATTTACAAAGTCTATCCTAGTGGCAAGACAAAGGAAGAAGGGATATATGTTGGAGATAATGTCGAGTTTGACGAGTGTATCACCAAGGTTTTGCCACGCAAGAATCTTTTGATCAGACCACCTATAGCAAATGTCGATAAGATGTTTATAATCATCGCGCCACTTCCAAAACCAGACTTTATGCTTGTCGACAAAATTTTAATATATTGTGACATATATGGAATAAAGCCATACATCGTTGTTGCAAAATATGATTTAGACCAAACTCTCTATGACAAGGTCAAAGCCATCTATGGAAAGTACTATAAAGTAATCAAAGTTTGCGCTCACAAAAAAGATATAAATGAGCTGACTCGCGAGATTGAAGGAGTTTGCACTCTTGCAGGGCAGTCTGCAAGCGGAAAGTCGTCTATAATAAATGCCATATTTGACGATAGTCGTCTTGCCGAAATTGGAAATTTATCTAGGAAAATTGCGAGAGGCAAGCAGACCACTCGCATAGTCAATCTATATAAACTAGATAAAGGGTATTTAGCGGACACGGCAGGCTTTTCATATCTTGATTTAAGCATGGTTACTGACCTTGAATATCAAAAACTATCCTCATATTATCCAGATTTTCTAAAAGCACGAGCCGAGTGCAAGTATCGATCCTGTCTTCATGACCACGGCGAATGTGGAGTGATAAAATATGTGGAGCAAGGCAAAATACCGCAGATGAGGTATACAAACTACCTAAAAATACTTGATGAAATGATGAGCGCTCGAAAGTATTAAAAAATAAAAAAATCGCAAATTACAATTTTAAAGATAAAAATTAATTAAATATTAATATTTAGAAAATTATAAGGAGTTTTCATGAAAAGAAATGTATATGTAAGTGTATCAACCGATCCTATTGAAGAATATCAAGAGATACTTGAGTACGCAAAGAAAATGCAGGGGAATGCAGACTTTTTGCATTGTGATGTCATGGACGGGAAGTTTGTTGGCAACACAACATATGACGCACAACTTGTATACAATATCAATCAAAACAGTTTGATTGCACTTGATGTGCATTTAATGGTACGCGAGCCTGCCAAACAAATAGAAGATTACATCAAAGCAGGTGCCAATATTATAACTGTGCATTATGAAGCGTTTGAAGACAAGAACAAAATTGTTGATGTCATTAAAAAACTAAAGGCAAACAATGTACTTGCAGGTCTTTCAATTAAGCCAGAAACACCTATAAAAGATATAAAAATGTATATACATGAACTTGATGTCATTCTTGTCATGAGCGTTGAGCCTGGAGAAAGCGGTCAAAAATTTATGCCAGAAAGCCTTGATAAAATAAGGCAACTAGATTTGCTTAGACGAGAAAACAACTATAATTATAAAATAGAAGTAGACGGCGGAGTGAATGACACCAACTCAAAGTTTCTTATTGAAAGCGGAGTGGATATACTAGTTAGCGGATCTTATGTCTATAAATCACCAAATCAATTAAAGGCAATAGAGAACTTAAAAAATTCAAATTAGGAGTATGTTTAGCATTTAAAAAGCATTCAAAAAGTTATAGAATTATACTAAAAATCTGCCATACCAGTGGCAGTTTTTTTATTGAAGCAAATTTTTAAATTAAAATGACTTTTTGTCAAAAACAGTAAAAATATATTCAATAAATGCAAAAATTACAAATATATTTGAATTTTAAACTATATTTCATTATCCTTACAGAAAACTACATTTCCGCAAAGCACATCATAATATGAAAAGGTTTGCAGTTGATTGTTTGCCTGTTTGACGCGTACAGTAAAAACGCTTGGATAGACATCCTGGATTGTACCATTCACTCTATCTATTTTTTTGCGTCCGCGGTTTATATCCATTTCCACTTCACGCCCTTTCAGAGATAGTATTTGACTTTTAACTACATTTATATTTATTCCTGCTTTTCTCATTATCGCACATCCTTTTAATCCACACCTAGATTTATTGACAACTTTTACTGTTTTTAAACTTTTTTGTCATAATGTGAAAAAATCTTTCATAATAATATCTCGTAAATGTTTGGAGGTTGTATGGCATTTGAAATAAACAATATTGTTGTTGCAAAGAAAAGTATGCTTGAAAAAAGCGAATTTTCAGTTGAATGCAACATAAGCGGAGGTGCAATGGTTTCAAAAGTGCTTGCAAGCGCAATTGAGCCGTCTATTGTATCTTGCGAGACTTTAAGTGGAACAGTGAATTACTCTGGAGAATTAGATATCAAGGTGATTGTGCTAGACGAAGAAGGGCAATTTAATTCGACAAGTTCCACCTGTCCTTTCTCATCAAAGTTTGAAGGTGAGAACATTGAAAACGGACAAAATGCTCACATTGAACTTAAGGTGATAGACTATAATATTGTGTCTATTAATGGCGACAATATTAAGCTTAATGTTATGCTTGAGCAGTCAGGTTTTGTATATGGCAATAAAGATGAGCAGACTATTAGATGTGACGATGAAGATATCTGCTTTAAGACCGACAAGTTTAATGCGACAAGGTTTGTTGGAGCTTCTAAAGCAAGCTTCAATGTGACGAGTGAGATTTCTTCTCGCGAAAAGGTTTCTAAAATATTGCTTGTAGAAAGCAAGGCACTTGTGCGCAATGTTGAAGCAGGCGTAAATTTTGTGACAGTCTATGGTGATGTAATATCAAAAGTACTGTATATAAGTGAAAATGATAGATTTGAAAGTGGTTATGTGGTTGACTCTTTCAAGGAAGAAGTCGAAGTAGAGGGTGCAAGTCGCGACAGCAGTGTTCAGGCGTTTGCAAGTGTCAAAGAAGACGGCGTCTTGACTGAAATTATCGAAGATGAAAAGGGTATTAAGATAACTATTACAGTACCTGTAAATCTCAAAGTGTGTGTCTATGATAGTCAAGAACTTGAGATAATAAATGACATCTACAGCACAACGAGCGACCTGTCTGTAACAACTTCTTCATTCGATATGGCTTCTCTTTGCAAGATGGATGTCGTTGAAGGCAAGATTGAAGGTAGTTCTGTGATAGAAGACGATAAACCTAGAGTTGACAAAATATTATTCAATGCAGGGAATAATGTAGTCATTACAAATAGTTATATAGAAAACGATGAGATTACAATCGAAGGTATAGCAAAGACCAATGTTGTGTATCTCAATGATGAAGATAGTTCTATAAACAGTGTACAGCTTGATGTGCCTTTTGTAATAAGTGACAAGTTTGAAGGTCAGACAGAGGGTATAGTATCGGTTAGTGCAATCGTGTGTGATGTCGATGTTGTGGTTAAGAAGGGGCGTGAGCTATTCTATGATGCACGCGTCAAGGCAAATGTGATTTACTGCACAAGTCAAACCTGCGGTGTGATAAGTGGAGCGGAGAAGTTAGACTCCCTTCAAGAGAGAGATTATGCAATGGAAGTAATATTTGCTAAGGCTGGTGACGAGTTATGGGATATTGCAAAGAAGGCAAGAGTCCATGACTATCAACTGCAGTCGCAAAATCCAGACGTTGCCTTCCCACTGCAAGAAGATCAATCTCTTATCATCTTCTACCAAAAGATGATAGAAAATGTAGAATAAAATTATATTACAAACGTTTATTTTAAATTTTCTAAAATCATTTTAAACTAAATTTACAACCTTCTTTAAACAAAATTTAACATAATTTTTAAAAATAGGCATGTTTTTGCCTATTTTTTTATGTATTTTATCATTTTTTATGTCAATTATCATTTTAAGATATTATTTTGCGATTTTTAAGGAGAGAAATAAATGAAATATTTTCTTGCAGGTCTATGCCTTATCTCTATTATTCTTATCATTATCCTTGTGCCTTTAGGCTCGAGCGAAAAGCAGGTGGAATATCTAAGAATACATATTCGCGCAAACTCAAATGAGCAGGTTGATCAAGAAGTCAAATACAAGGTTAAAGATGAGATAGTAGACGCGCTCATACCCCTTTTGAGTGATGTGGATAGTTTTGAAAAGGCAACTAAAGTTATTGAAAATAATTTTGATTACATAGAATCGGTAGCAAACAGTGTACTTGAAAAAGAAGGGTTTAGTTATAAATCGAGTGCCCAGATCAAGAATGAATACTTTCCAACTCGCACTTATGAAAATGTCACACTAGAAGAAGGGTACTATGACGCGCTGATAGTCAACCTTGGCAGTGGTGAGGGCAATAATTGGTGGTGCATTGTTTTTCCTGCATTTTGCTTTACAAAAACTACAAAAACTGACAATATTGTATATATTTCGAAAATTTGGGACATAATTAAAGATATAATAGGGGGTTAATTATGAACAAAAAAATCATCGCCTTGTTGTGTCTTGCGTTTGCACTCACTTTTTCGATAACAGGGATAAAACTCACTCAAAATAATTTTGAGGGAGAAAAATTTGAGGTCGCTCACTCGCTGACTACATCACAGATCAAAACTGTACAGACAAAACTTAAACGCTGGGGTTATTACACAGGCAATGTCGATGGTATCTTTGGACCTAAGACAAGAGAGGCTGTAAAATATTTTCAAAGAAAAAACCGACTTGCTGTCGATGGAATTGTTGGGCCAAATACTGCTAGGGCACTCGGCATGAGTTTGATTTCTTCGTCATCGTCATCATCTAGCCAATCTTCAAGTGACCTTTATCTTCTTGCAAAATGTGTCTATGCAGAGGCTCGCGGAGAACCATATGAAGGACAAGTTGCTGTGGCTGCAGTTATTTTAAATCGTGTTGAAAGTGCCTCATTTCCAAACACGATCTCAGGGGTAATCTATCAGCCGGGTGCATTTACAGCGGTAAGTGATGGTCAAATCAATCTTACGCCAAATGACACTGCCTACAAGGCAGCGCAGGATGCGCTCAATGGTTGGGATCCTACTTATGGATGTCTGTATTATTACAATCCAGCAACCGCCACAAGTTCTTGGATATGGTCAAGACAAACTGTTGTCACAATCGGCAAACATGTGTTTGCACTATAAGGAGGGGTTATGTTAGAGGAAAATAAGCAAAATAGTAGTCAAAGCATGCTTGCTAGTGACAATAAAACATCTAAAAAAATAAAAAAGAAAAATAGAGCAATAACTGCCTTGTCTATAACGACAGCCTTGCTCGCTCTATCTACGACAGGGCTTGCAATTGGGCTTGGAATAAGTGAGAAAAATTCTTCAAACTATCAAGACAAACTTGAAAATGTCTATCAAAGCAATTTTTATAGTTTGCTTGACTCTGTAAACAATCTTGACAATAAACTCTCTAAATTGAATAATTCATCTTCATCATCCTATCAGCGCAAACTGCTTTTGGAGGCATCTTCCAACGCATCCGAGGCGGAGATTTCTATCGCTTCATTGCCTCTAAGCCAAAATGACATTCAAGATACAGTGAAGATGGTAAACCAGATTTCTGGTTACACCACAACTCTTGCCGATAAACTTGCGCAAGGGGAAAGTTTGACAGATGATGATATGCAGACACTTGAAAATGTCAGTCAAAGTGTGAGCGCATTAAAAATTCAATTAAATGAGTTTGCTCGCAAGCTTGACAAGGGCTATCAAATTTTAGATGCAAGTATGGACATAGATGCAGATGGCAATAGATTTTCGACCAGTCTATCTAGCCTTAAGAATAATAATGTAGAATATCCTACCATGATATATGATGGACCATTCTCCGATTCAGTAGTCAACAGCACAATAAAGGGCGTTACTAAGGAAAAAGTTTCAAAAGAAAAGGCGCAAGAGCATCTTGAAAGTCACTTTAAAAGTGCATCATCTATCGAATATGTCGGCACAACTGAAGGTAGATTTCAAACATACAACTATCGCGTCACCAATTCAAGCGAAGAAAAATTGTATGTTCAGTCACTCCAGCAAGGCGGAGATATCTTGACAATCAGTGGCGCTGGAGAATTGGGACAAGCATCCATAGATGACACCGAAGCAAAAAACATAGCACTTGAGTTTGCAAAACTTAATGGTATAGAAAATGGTCAAGTGGTTTGGAGTGATACCATAGAAAACGATATATATTTCAATATTGCTCCAACTCAAAATTCAATTATTTTATATCCTGATCTCGTCAAAGTCAAAGTCAATTTGGTCAGCGGTACTGTCGTTGGATATGACGCGACCGCATACTTTACAAACCATACCGATAGGAGTTTAAGCAAGGGCAATCTTACGCTTGAAGAAGGAGAGAGTAAAGTACCAGAAAAGTTTACTGCAAGTCTTACTCGCTTTGCACTTGTACCACTTGACTATAACAGAGAAGTTGTCTGCGTAGAAGTTCAGGCAGAAGATGGCGAGAGTACATTCTATTTCTATTATAATGTGACAAGTGGCGTACTTGAAAATGTACTCAAGGTAATAGAGACCGACAATGGAAATCTA
>CALVNK010000045.1 GCA_944349615.1 uncultured Clostridia bacterium | reverse complement strand
GAAATGGTATTGACGCCTTTAAAATTAATGAAAAACTTAGTTGCTATAAAGGGTTTTCTTTCGAGGTTATTAGCGAGATGAATATCTCTGTCAAATATGAAGGCTATCTTAAACAGCAAGAGGATGAGATCGAGAAATTTAAGAAGAATGAAAGCCTTTTAATTCCAGCCGATTTTGACTATAAAAAATATCATGGATTAAGACTTGAGGCGCAAGAAAAATTGTCACAAATTCTTCCTCTCAATATAGGACAAGCCTCTCGCGTATCAGGCGTATCGCCTGCGGACATCGCGGTATTAAGCGTATTAGTAAAGAAATACAATGAAGAAAAAACCACCAAAACAAAGGATTGATATGAAGATTGTCTCTTACAACATAAATGGAATTCGATCATCACTGAGCAAAGGTCTTGAAAAATTTATTAAAAGCACTGATGCAGATATCTGGTGCTTTCAAGAAGTGCGTGCTAAGGAAGAGATCGCAGAAAAACTGCTCTATCCAAATCAAATGACCTTTTTTGGTGGCGAGAGCGACAAGAATATCTTTTCTTCCTTTCATGCCTATTTCAACTGCGCCCAAAAAGCAGGCTATGCAGGCACAATGATCTTGACAAGGCATAAGCCTGATAGGGTGATCCACGGCTTTGACAATGGCGAGAAGGACAGCGAAGGTCGCACCTTAACTCTCTTTTTCGAAAAATCAAAATTTGTCCTTGTCAATGCATATATTCCAAACGGAAATTCAAGGCTAGATTTTAAAATGGAGTATATTTCAAAACTTAATAAATATCTTTCGCGTCTTGTCAAAGATTACAGCATGGCAGTTTGCGGAGATTTCAATATCGCACACAATGAGATAGACCTTACCAATCCTAGAGAATGTCGAAACAAATCAGTCTTTTTACCGATAGAACGTAAGGCTTTTGATGACCTTTTGAAGATCGGTTTTGTTGACTGCTTTAGATATCTCTATCCAGAAAAGGTAGAGTACTCATGGCGAAGTTATCGTGCAATCACAAACGAAAGCCAGATCGAGTGGAAAGGGCGAAGTTTTTGGAAATACCGTATAGACTATTTTCTCATGCACAACAAAGGCAACATCAATTTAATTGACTGTCAAATCTTGCAGACGCCGATAAGTGATCACCTGCCGATTTTGCTCACAATTGAGTTTAAAAACCAAAAATAGAAAAAATAAAAATAAATAAAAAAAAATAGAATATTAAAATAAATTAAAGAAAATTTAATAAAAAAACAATATTATTTTTTAAAAAATAAAGAAAAATAGTCAAATTTTCTTTAAATAAAGGCAGAAAAATTGTTTTTAAAATATTTTAAAAAATAAATTTAAGAATATTTTTTAATAATTGTTTTTCAATAATTTAAATAAAAGGATAAACATGAAGGAAAAAATAATTGAAACTTTTAAGAAATATGATATAGATCTCGACCAAACTCAAGCCGATCAATTTTTAGAGTATTATCAATTTTTAATAAGCGAAAATCAAAAGTACAATTTGACTGCTATCACTGATTTTGACGAAGTTTTAGTCAAACACTTTGTAGATAGCATTCTTCCATATAATTTGCTTAAAAAAGGCGCAAGCGTGGTGGACATTGGCACAGGTGCTGGCTTTCCGGGTGTGCCACTAAAGATAATAAGACCTGATATTAAACTTACCCTGATTGACAGTTTACAAAAGCGTATCAACTTTTTATCACAGCTTTTAAAGATTTTAAATATAGACGGCGTCAAACTATATCATGCACGAGCAGAAGATATAGCTGACAAAAGGGAGAAATATGATGTAGTCTTGTCGCGTGCAGTTGCAAAAGTGCCAACTCTTTGTGAATACCTTCTCCCTTATGTCAAGGTAGGGGGAGTGGCGCTGATGTATAAGGCCAGCGGAGCAAAAGAAGAACTTGACAGCGGTAAAAAGGCAATAGAAACGCTTGGCGGAAAGACGGAAGATATCCTATCCTTTAGATTAAACGAAGTTGAAAGCGTGCGCAATATTATCATCATCAAAAAGATAAAACTTACACCTTCAAAATATCCGCGCGGGAAAAATTTGCCAAAGATCAGCCCTATTTTATAAGGAGAGCAAATGAAAGAGATAGAAATCACAGTTAAGGTGTTTGATAGCGTCGAGAAGACTAAGAATATTTTAGCAAGGCAGGGGTTGTGCAAAACGCGCAGTGTGTCCAAATCTTTTTTAGATAGCGTTTTGCTAAAATCGTTGTTCCAAGCACCTTTTGGGAGCAGATTTATAGTCAGTTTTAAATCTTCCATAATTTGCTCCTATATTTCTGGATAAAGCTCGCCAGCAAAATACTTTCTAGTAAACTCACTTAGCCCAATCTTTTTGATAAGTTCTTCCACAATCATGAAAAGCAAAACCTAATTACAACATGTTAAATCAAAAAATAGCACATCAACTCGAAATACACCCCAAGTTGATATGCTTTTTCAATTTAAATCATTGATAGGCTTGTTCATTTCAAGCCTAACCTTCAATTTTAGAATCTTGTTTTTTAATTACTGGAGGTTTTTATAAACTCTAAATCGTTTATGTTTACAGCTATACAGTCTCCATAAAAATTCCCATTCTTGTCAACTCCCGAAAAATCGACAAGCACTTCATTATTTATGGCATAATTCTCAACAATGACACCTATTTCACCCTTATGAATTCCAAACTTTAAATATCTTTCTTTGTCACAAGATAATCGAACCATACTATATTCTTCAAATTCTATAGGTTTAAAAGACTGTTTTTTTAGATTAAGTTTATTATTAGAAATTGCGCTTGTCAGAGATTTAACTATCTGATCTGGCAATCTTTCTTTTTGTTCTTCCAAAAGCGAATTATTTATATTTATAACAAGATAGTCGTCAACAATTTTTTTATTAAAAAAAAGTACGAGTGAAGTACTAGATTCGGATTTCAAAATTATGCCAAGATTATCTTTATTTAAATCCTTTTTCTTTAGATTTTCATCAACGATTTTTAACTTAACAATACTTTTTTCTTTCATTTAATCCAACCTCCAAATGGTGTAATGTTTCTAATTAAGCCTCCTGGTTCAACCATCCAACCAGAGTAAAAACTAAAACCATTAAGGGTGATTTTTATTGCTAATCTTTGGCCAAAAATATCAAGTCCTTTAATAGAATAGTTTCCGTTTAGGTATTGCGTCAGTGCTTGCGTCTCAAATTCTAATTTCAAACTATAAGCATCCTCTTTGCCAAATCCCATCTTTTGAAAAAGTTCTTTTTTCCCTTTAGAATTATCAGAAAAGATGTATTTATTTAATTTGTCTATGTCCATATTTGCAGTGGCCATGCTTTTAACTTGGCTGTAAGTAATTGTTTTTTTATTACAATCGCAATTTATATGTAATCTGCTTAGGCATATTCCTTTCAACAAAATAACAACCATCTAAACTTGTACAGATCAAACAGTGCCCTAAAATTGCCAGGAAACAACGAATTATTGCTCGCAAAGAACCAGATTTGTTGGTCACTCCAAAATGTTCCCATTCAATCCATTTATTATATACAATATTTCCTTCGCTATTAACTTGTATTAATCCATCAAATATACTCATATTTTATCATATACTCCTTTTAATCTGCAAGTATTTTACTATAAAAGAAGAAATCATTAAAAATTTATATTTTCAATGATGAGTGTCAACTTTTTTTATTTTGTTATATCAAATGAATTTATCAAATAAGATATAGTATGAAATTTTTGATTATAAAGAAAAAGACGACCTGTCTTGTGATGGCAATTATTATAGCACTTGCAAGCATGATTACATTTTCGATCATCACAACATCTTCTTCGCCAAAACCACAGTATACCATTGTGATCGACGCAGGACATGGCGGACGCGATGGTGGGACTGTCGGGAAGACAACGGGAATAACCGAAAGTGAACTTAATTTGCAATATGCATATTGTCTAAAAAATCTCTGCGAAGAATTTGGTATAGGCGTGGTTTTAACACGCAAGGACGTGAATGGTCTATATGACGAAAACGCTTCAAACAAAAAGAAAAGTGAGATGGAAAAGCGAAAAGACATAATCAACAACAGTGGCGCCGATCTCATGATAAGTCTGCACATGAACGCTTTTCCGCTTTCGTCAAGTGAAGGGGCACAAGTTTTTTATGCGAAGGGAAGTGAAAGTGGGTTTAATTTAGCAAAGAGTGTGCAAGAAGCGATCTGCCAAAGTTTTGAAAATGCCAGAGATTATGTAAGCGTAGGCGACTATTTTGTGTTAAACTATTCAACTATTCCTGCAGTACTTGTAGAGTGCGGATTTTTATCCAATCCTAGCGAAGAGAGAAATCTTCAAGACGAAGAATACCGCGAGCGGTTTTGTTATTGCTTGCTTATGGGAATATTATCATTTTTCAAGTGAGAATATTCTAAAGATAGATTTGGTGACATGAGAGGACCTGTTGAAATTATTAAATTTAGTTTTTGGTATTGACAATTTCAAAAACTAGAACTATAATATACTATATAAATAGCATTCTTAAAAAAGGGGACTTTATGGAAGACATTATAAATAGTCTAAAAGATGACGCAAAATATTTGTTAGAACTTGCAAAATTTAATAAAATAAAAACAAAAATAGAGATCGATTTATTAAAGAATATTGAATTTTCTGAAGAACTTAACAAAAAGCTTGATGGGACTCGGGATAAGGTCGATGTTTTTTTAGAGAAAATGGCATATATTAAAAAGTCGATTAGAGATACATCAAAGATCAGTGAAAGATTTAACCAAGTCAAGTTTGGGCGTATGATCTCTGACGCAAGAAATGAAGAGAGAGAAATTAGAAATCTTTTAAATCAAATCGACAATGAGATTTTGAATTTTCTTAAATCACCACACATTAAAGTTAATGGAATACAAAGATATTCAAGACAAGGACTGTTTGCCATTGAGGAGGCAATAATGGCAATTGATAATCTTGAAATGCCAAACGGAAACAAAAATCACTTGATTGAATATATGGGAGAAAGACTACAATATCTTGTAAATATAGATAAAATAATCTCACTTAAAAGACTCGGGAAATATGACGAAAACCTAGGAGAAAATATTCTATAAATTTAAGGAGATAGATTGTTTTGTCAAGGCGGGCAAGTTTAAATTGCCTGCTTTTTGTATGTAAGCAAAAAAGAAACTTGATTTTGTTTGTATTTTAAATATATTTTTGTTAAAATATAATATAAGGCGTATAGGAGGGACTAATGGCATTTGGAGGAATTAAAAAAATATTTAAAAAATCAAGCGATGGCACGCAAAATGAAGAACACATACTTGATATTATAAATGCGATAAAAGTCAAGTATGAAAACATACAAGAAAACACGGACATTTCGATTAAAACAATCGAAAATGAGATGGCAATTGAGAACAGGGATTATGATGTAGTCGATGCCATCATTCTCTTGGGTCAGGAAGTTGTTGAATACGAAAAAAAGGCAAGAGAGATTATGGACGAAATTGAAGAGATTGAAAGGTCCATCACAAACAATGAAAAAGTGGATCAGGAAATGGTCCAAACCGCATTTGACAATATTCGTGACTATGAAAAACTATCAAAAAACAGACTAGAAACAATAATCAGAGCATGTGAAGATAGTAAGCGCGAAAGACGAAAACACGCAAACCAATTAAACAGCAACCAAAGCCAAGAAGCAACCGATGACAATGCTTTGACAAAAGAAAATTCAAATATCGAAACCAAAAACACAAACCAAACAAAAAAGATAAAAGTAAAAAATAAGACACAGAATAATACTCAAGATGCAAAGATTAAAAAAAACAAAAAGAAAGACGCCACATCAGCAAAGGAAATAAGCAAAAGAACATCAGCAAAGGAAATAAGCAAAAAAACAAACGAAAGCAGATTGTCCAAATCGTCAAATATTGATGATAAAAACGACAAGAAAACGCCAAAAAAACAAAAATAGAATAGGGATGAAACTGTAGTAAAGAGCATTAACTCTGACTATAGTTTTTATTTTGTATAAAGATAGCAAATTATATTTTGTATCTTTAAATTTTATCTATAAAATAAGCAACATTTATGTTAAGCCGAATTAATTCGCAAAATGTCAAGTGCCTTTTGAAAAAAGGTCAAAAAACTGTAGTAGACATAGACACAAGCGCACAAGCATATATCAACTAGGTTAAAATCAATAAAGATGCACTAAGACAAGTGCATTTTTATTTTGCGAAACAAAAACTCTTTAGAGTCTGCTTTGGTGTCAAAGATGACATGGATGACATAGATTTTATAATGCA
The DNA here is from genome assembly GCA_944349615.1 of uncultured Clostridia bacterium. Classification (GTDB taxonomy): domain Bacteria; phylum Bacillota; class Clostridia; order Christensenellales; family UBA1242; genus Caccovivens. Next base: position 2,805 of record CALVNK010000045.1, on the reverse strand, counting down.
AGGGCTTTCTTCAATAAATCATTTTGTTTAGATTTAATAATTTGCTATAATATTTCACTGAAAGGAGTTATATTATGGACGCTAAAGAAGAATTTTTAGAGATATTTTATGACAATGTCGATAGAGATGGTGCGGATAGGTTGCTTGAATGGCTTGAGAAGTCAGACTTTTTCACTGCACCTGCAAGCAGTAGAAGGCATTCGGCATACAGGGGAGGCTTGTGCAGGCACTCTATAAATGTATACAGACGATTTGTTAAACTGCTAGAAGGAGAGTACGGACAAAATTGGAGCAACGTTATAAGTCCTGAAAGCGTTGCGATCATGGGGCTTTTGCATGATGTCTGCAAGGTGGATACATACAAGGAAGACTTTAAAAATGTCAAGGACGAAACGGGGCAATGGATAAAAAAGCCATACTATAAGATTGAGGACAGTTTGCCTTATGGCCATGGTGAAAAGTCAGTGTATATAATCTCGGCATTTATAAAACTCACTAGAGAGGAGGCACTTGGCATCAATTGGCATATGGGCGAGTATGATCAACGTGTGAAAAATGGCAACTATTCTGTTGGAGATGCATATTATAAATATCCAAATTGTTTTTTACTCCATGTTGCTGATCTTATGGCCACATATCTTGATGAAAAGGTGGAAAACTGATTTTTGACATTGAATTTACTATTAAAAGATCAATTTAAAAAGTAAAATTTCGCTATAAATATGACTATTGATATAAAATTTAAAGGTGCATTAAATAAAATGTAAAATTTTACAAAAATCTATATTGACAATTTGATTAGATTAATGTATAATGTATGCATAAAAGGAGGACGTTGTATTATGGCAACTAATTCAAAAGACGATAAGGAAGTTAGAGTTGATTTGACACAAGACGAGGTGGCTCAAGAGCTTCAAAGGATTCGTGAGCAATTTCAAGATCAAAATCAAACAAGCAATGATTTGTTTGCAAATGCAACAAGAGATGAAGCTGGGCCTAGCCAAGAGCAGAAACCTAAATCACGACGTGAACAATTTAAGGAACAATTCAAGGAAAAATTGAGTGAGATAAAGTCAATTTTTAAAAACGGCACAGGAAAGGAAAAGCTGGCGTTTATTGGGAAAGCGATTGGTGCAGGACTTGGAGTTCTTGCTGTTGTCGGTTCATTGGTTGCTGGTGGATTAGGTGTTAAAGCGAGAGTTGATTTTGACCGTAACTTAACAAGCGCAAATTCAATAGTTAGCAATTTTGCCCCAGAAACAGAAGTAGGAACAATGACAGAGAAGCTGAATTATATTATTAACAGCGATTCAGCTACACAAGAAGAGAAAAATACTGCCAATCAAATTTTGTCAACTATTGAAATTTTGCAACAGGAAGGCCCTGAGTATATGACAAAAATTGAGGATGCTGAATCTTATAAGCTAAAAAATGTATTCAAAGCCGACCAAAAGATGGATGATATTATAAATGAACTTGTTCAAACCAAAGTGCTTAGCGAATATGAGCAACAGGTAAACGGCATCTATAATTCAGTATATGGAAGAGATCAAGGCGCACAAGGTCAAGCCAATTCAACCAATCAACAAATCGCGCAGAACATTCTCAACGGCACAGGATCATACTACAATCTCACCGAAATACAAAGCATTATGCATCAAATAAATCAATATTTCGTAGATGCTGATGAAAATGGTATTGCAGACATTGAAGACATTGTAAATTTGCTTACAGATTCTAGATATGAAACACTTGCAAGCAGTGCGCTCGAATCTATGAAAACCGCAAAAGGATCTGCAGACTCTTTATTTGCGACTTTGAGTTCTAATTGGGCTACTTTGACAGGTTATACGGAATCTGGAGATTATGCTGCTGCAATTGCATACTATAACAACAACATTGCATCATCTGTTTCTAACTTAACTGAATATTTAACTACTGTAAAAAATTCTCATGATTCTATCACTCAATATGCCGAACTTGTAAGCGAACAGCCTTCACAAATTCAAAACAGTTTCAGCGAAGCAGATATAAATCAACATGCCGAACTGTTTAAAGGGAAAACAAACATTGGCAATATAAGTTCTGTAAACTACACATACGAGACAAATAACGGGAAAGTTACAGTTGTTGTAAACGGAACTCACAGAGAAAACCCATCATATAATACAAGTGCCATATATACTTACTATGCACAGCCAGGACTTGAAAACTATGATATTGGATCGGTTGTAAACGGATTAAGCGATAAGACAACTTCTATTAGCCTAAAAGAATATATCAATTCTGGAACCATCAACGCAACAGTTTCGGTGTCGAATAATGGACAGACGAGTCAAGTCAGCAGTGATTATATAAAGGGTTATACCTATACAACTCAAAGTATTGGGGGAACAATAGTTTACAAAATATCTGCTGTATTAATTGGAGAAAATGGAAGCGTTATAAATTTAAATGTAAAGAATATTACATTGGATGCTGGCACTAAGATGACTCAGGAAAGAATTGATGAGGCTATAAATGAAGCAATTAGTTCATCGACAAAAATACAACTCAACCATACTGTAGAAAATGTTAATGACTATGCAGATGAAATGAGTATTCAATAAAGATTGTACTAAAAACTGCTCTTGCAAAGGAGCAGTTTTTTAATAAAAGCAATTAAGTAGAAATTTTTGGAAATTTTATTGACAAATGTAAATTAATATGCTATTATTATATAGCATTCATGGGGGATTAGCTCAGCTGGCTAGAGCGCTTGCCTTGCAAGCAAGAGGTCATCGGTTCGATTCCGATATTCTCCAC
>CALVNK010000044.1 GCA_944349615.1 uncultured Clostridia bacterium | reverse complement strand
GTTTATCAATAAAAACCGCTTTTTTTATTGTAAATATATCCTATCTTTCTTGTTTTTTAATTTCTTATAAATAAAAAATGAAAGTTGTGACAAAGCAAATATACTTCCGCCAAGTGCAACGATATAAAGAAGGCTTGATGAAATAGACATCCCAGTCAAAAGTGTGCCTACAAAGATACTGTATAGCAGCTGGCTAATATTGCGCACTACAAAAAGTAGGGAGAAAGTGTCTACCTGCTTTTGCGATTGTACCGTTTGTCTTACATAATCTTTTGTGCCAATTTTAAAAGGCTGATTGAAAAATTGGAATAGTGCACAAACTACTATTACTAAAATCTGCAACGCAAGATTTTGTTTTATAACAATAAAGCAAATGGCAAGTATTAACAAAAGAAGAAAATAGCAAATAGGCATTAGAGTAACTATGATTTTTGATTTATTTTTAAAACATTTATAGATCTCGCAAGAGGCACTTTTAAATATTGACACTCCAAAACTTATCCATCCAATAATTACCGAACTGAAGCCGACATCTTGAAACAAAAGTTGTTTTATATTGTTTTCAATCATGATAAGTCCATAAAAACAGAATACGAGAAGAAGAAGGTATACAGTTTGAACGGACAACAACTTGCTCTTTTTTTGTCTTGATATATTTTCTTCTTGAGGTTTTTCTTCTTGTATTACATCCTTTTGCAGTGTCTCATCTTGAGATTTTTCTGTTTGTAAAATATCTTTCTTAGGTTTTTCTTTTTGACTATCTTCTGAAAGGCGGGGAGTATATTTTTCTTCATCTCTCAAAATAAAAGATAGTAGAAGCCCGACCGCACTTGCCATCACTGAAAAAGACATGGTTAGGTATGGACTTACTTCAAATAGATAGCCGAGTGCAATCGATGCAATTGCATTTATGAGATAATAAATGGCGGCACCGCGTCCTTCGATTTTTGAAAATTCGCTATCTTTGCCTTCCATTTTAAGATTTTTGATTGATAAGACTGATATGTTTGGTACAAGAAAAATAGAACCAATTGCAAAGATGACATAATTAAGATATAGAAGGACGATATTGCTATAAATTAAGATGCCGATCGTGAATACGAAAAAACAAAAACATCCTAGTCTAACCGAATTGAGCGCACCAATTTTTTTCGCCAAAATATTGAAAGGATATTGAAAAAGAATAGGAATAAGAGCAATAACCGTGCTTGTATACATTATTTCGGCTTCAGAAAAACCCTTTATCTGTGTCAAAAAAAGAACATTAAAGGAATAAAAAAAGACTAGATCCCAAGAAAAAACGTGAAAGAGTGATAAAATTTTATTGCTTCTTAATTTCATATCTTTTGTTGTCATAAAAAAATTATATACCTTAACATTCGAAAAGTCAAGGTATAAAATTTAAGGATTTAAAATATAAGTTTCGCGTTAGCAATAATTCCAATATTAAAAATAATAACAAAATTTATATATTAATTAAAGCAAAAATTTAGCATTTATAAAAATTTTTAAAAATTTAATGTCGTCTACAGAAATACCGTTTTATTTTAAAATGCTTGATATATTATTCTGCGCAATCCTTTGTGAAGTAGCCAAAGCCATAGCACTTAGCACCGACATGAGAGCCTACAACACAGCCAATTTCGCCAGTGACAATTTCCTGACCTTCAGGCAAAAGTGGAATAAATTTATTTTTTAATCTTTCAGCAGAATCAGGTGTATCAGAGTGTACGATATAGAGTGCGTGAGACGAGTCCATATTTTCAAGTTTGTTTAAAAGAAAACTTTCGGCTTTTGCGCTTCCCATACACTTTGCAATGTTCAAAACTTTTCCTTGTGTAATTGACACGATTGGTTTTACTGAAAGCATAGAGCCAACGATCGCACTTGCACCAGAAAGTCTGCCACTTTGTTTGAGATACTTAAGGTCATTGATGATTGCATAGACATGGATATTTCTTCGAAGTCTGTAAAATTCTTCTTTAATCTTTTCAATGTCTTGTTCTTTTTCCATGTACTTGCATAGTTCAATAATGATGGCTCCCTGTCCAAGAGTGGTGGATGCACTTTCTTCAATGAAGACATTTTTCATGCCGAGATTATCAGCAGCCATCTGTGCTTGCACTTTTGTTGTGCTCATTTCCATAGAGATAACGATTGTAAATATAAAAACATCCTCTTGATTTACATAAGGTCTATAGAAATTTTCAAATTTGTATGCATTAGGCATTGCAGTTTTTGGTATAATCTGCGATTCTTGCATTTTCTTATAGAATTCTCGTGTTTCAAGCCCTTCAGGGTAGAGCTCTTCACCAAACATCACTTCAATTGGAATGATTGTGATGTCATACTTTTCCATAAACTCCTTAGGAATATCACAAGATGCATCGGCAACAATTTTAAATTTCATAGTTATTCTCCTTGATAAAATCGTTTTACAATTTGAGTATAACATATATTTTTATTAACTCAAAGCAAATTTAATTTTTTATTTAATACATTTTATAACAATAAATTTCTTAGTAAACTGATTGTATTAAAAGATGGTTTTACGCTATGAAATTTTAAATTTTGACGTCAAAATAATTAAGATAAGGCAATATTTGTAAAAAATTAGATATTTTTGTAAAAATATTACAAAATTCTTTTGATTTTTTTTCCCTTGCATTGTATAATAACCTTTAGCAAAAAGGAGAGAATATGACAGAGGAGCTAGAGGATATTTATATAGAAGAAAAGATTAATATATATTTACTCCTGTTAAAGATAGGAGCAAATCTTGCAGGTTACAAGATGATCAAGAGTTGTGTGATGAAGATTATCAAGGATAACACCAAAAAATTTAGGATGCGCAAAAACTTGTACTATGAGATTGCTTGTGAAAACAATATTTCTTCTGAAGATGTTGATAGACTTATGCGTCATGCGGTTAAGGTGAGTTTTAAACGTGATGGGCTTGCAGACTTTGAGAGATTATATGATATTGAATTTTCTAAAGAAAGACCATCGCCTAGAGAGCTTGTCTGCGTACTTGCTGAACTTTATGCCATTGGAAAACATTGATAAAAAAATTAAAATAAAATGCTAAAAAACGCTTGCATTTTATTTTTATTTGTGTATACTTATAAAAGTACATAGTGTTCTTTTAAAAACAAAAGGAATAAAGAAATGAAAAGGTTGAATGAGAAATTACTTGAAAATATATTGCTATATATCAAAAACTTTTCGCTTGACAGGGGACGAAGTCCAAGCTTTAGGGAAATTCAGTCCAAATTTAATCTGTCAAGTTTGTCTATGGTGAGTCGTTATGTGGACAAGTTGTGCGCAAACGGAAGCATAAAGAAAACTCAACTCGGCGAGATTGATTTAGGCTTTTCTTTTAAAAGGAGCGAAACTATTATTGCCCCGATAGTTGGCTCGGTTAAATGCGGACAACCCGGCCTTGCACAAGAAAATTATGAGGGTTTGTGTGCACTACCTACAGAAATTTTCGGGAAGGAAAAATCCTTTCTTCTTCGTGCAGAAGGTGATAGTATGGAAGGAGTTGGGATAAGGGAAGGCGACTTGCTTGTTGTAAGAAAGAGTGACTATGCAAAGAGTGGAGATATAGTTGTGGCGCTTATAGATGACAGCGCAACCGTCAAGACTTTCAAAAAGATGGAGTCTTATTGTATTCTTCATCCTGAAAACCCGCACTATCAAGATATCATTGTAAAGGATGTCAAGATACTCGGGATTGTTAAACAATATATTCATAATTTGTAGTTTTATATGTAAGAATGTTTTGCCTATGATGCAAGGCAAAATTTATTGCAAAGCGCGATTACATTTAGGAGGGGAAATGGATATAAAGTTGTATTGTCCGCACTGTGGAAGGTGCCTTGGGCAGTGTTTATCCTCTTCATCGGCAAGCAGGTGCAAGGTTTTAGTGTCACCGCCAAATAAGATAAAATCAAAATATTTCATCCACAATATGAAATGTTTTAAATGTAAAAATGAAATATTTATTCTTATGGGCTTTGATGATTAGGATAAAAACTTTTAGTTTAAAATTTTTAGTAAAAGAAAAATAAAAAAAATTAAAATGATTAATTAATAGAAATGATAATTTTAGCGAACCTAGCGTTCCATATCAAAAAAAATATTTATGGAAAGGCTAGGTTTTTTTATGTGAAATTTGTGTTTTGAAAAGATTTCCTTTAAATTCCTTGCCTTTAAAAGGAGAAGGAAAATGTTGAAAATTTACGAAGAAAATCAGTTAAATAATGAAAATATATCATATTTGACAAAAAAATCTGTAAAAAATAATCAATATAATGCAAAAATTTCGCAGTTTGTTGAAAATTTATTTGAAATTTATAGATATAGTAAGTCTATAATTCGTGACAGTTTTAAACTTGTTGAAAAAAAAGCGCTTAACTCATTTTATTATAATTCTAGCAAAAGTGAAAGTGTGCTTTCGCAGTGCCAAGAAATACTTGAATTGATAAAGCAGAAAGCAAGTTTTATTGTATTTAGAGATAATTTTATTAAAAGTTTTGAAAAGCTTTCTTTGTTATCTAGAAAAATACTATATTTGAAATATATTAAAGCGAGGCAAGTCGAAGAAATTGCAAAGGTCTTAAAGCTTTCTGTTCGCACCTATTTTCGAAGATTGCAGGACGCGGAAATTGCTTTTGCTAAGGCATATACCACGCTTGCACTTTCTTAAAAAATCACTCTTTAAAACTCTTATATAATGTCTACTTATTATTTGACAAAACAAGAGGTTTAGAATATAATTACCTAGAAGGAGTTGACGATGAAAGAAATCTATAGAGAACTTGCAGATGCAATATTTCCAAATATAGAAAAAGATTATAGATATTATATTGATTATTATAAAGATAAGAGAGAAAAAAACAAGGTGGTTACAAGATTTGCACCTTCGCCAACAGGTTTTATGCATACTGGCGGGCTTTATACTGCAATTGTAAATCAAAGTTATGCAAAGCAAAACGACGGCACTTTCTATCTTAGAATAGAGGACACCGATCAGGCGCGAAAACTTGAAAATGGAGTAAGTGAAATTATTGACACTTTAAACGACTTTGATATCTCTTTTGATGAAGGGCCTATAAACGAAAATGAAGATAAAGGCGGATATGCTCCATATAGGCAATCTCAACGCAAGGAGATATATATGGCATTTGCCAAAGAATTCATCATGCAAGGCAAAGCCTATCCTTGTTTCTGTACAAAAGAGGAGCTCGACGAGATAAGACAAAAGCAGATTGAAAGCGGAAGCAGTATCATAGGTTATGCTGGAGTTTGGGCAAAGTATAGAGAATTGCCTGTCGAAGAAGCGCTAAAGAGAGTCAAGGCGGGCGAAGATTATGTAATAAGACTTAAGTCGCCTGTGACTGAAAGTAAGAAGATCATGGTCGAGGATGTGGTACGCGGAAAGATAGAGATGGAAGACAACTATATTGATATCGTCATAATAAAAGGCGACGGACTTCCAACATATCATTTTGCACATGTGGTTGACGATTACTTGATGGGGACAACAATAGTCATTCGTGCAGACGAGTGGCTTCCATCACTGCCACTCCATTTACAGATGTTTAAAATGCTTGACTTAAATCCGCCAAAATACGCGCATATTTGTCCGATACTGAAGATGGATGGGCAGTCAAAGCGTAAACTTTCAAAGCGTAAAGATCCTGAAGGACGTGCCGGATATTATATAGAGATGGGCTATCCTGTTGTCGCTGTCAAGGAATATCTTATCAATTTGATCAATTCTAGATTTGAAATTTGGCGTGAGCAAAATCCGCTTTTATCTTATAAAGATTTTGACATTAAACTTGAAGATATGTCAAAGTCGGGTGCGCTGTTTGATATGAAAAAACTTGAAAATGTTTCTAAACGTATAATCAAAAATATGCCTGATGACGAAGTATTTGATTTAGTCAAGGCTTGGTCGAAAGATCATGATAAAGAGCTTTACCAAAAGATCATGCAAGATGAGACTAGATTTTTAAACTCAATAACAATTTGGCATAAAAACCGTATGGATGTTGCTTGTTTTAGCGAGATTAAATCTCAATTTAATTATCTTTACGATGATGATTTTGTCGAGAGCTTAGAAAAGTGCGATATGATGGATATGCCATATTTTAGTGACATTTTAGAAGATTATCTTGATGGTCTTGATTTGGGGGTAGAGCAGTCTGTTTGGTTTGATAGGGTACGTCAGATAGCCGGCAAATATAACTATGCAATAAGGCCTAAAGATTTTAAGAATAATCCTAGTCAGTATAATGGTTCAATTGTTGAAGTGTCTACTTTTATAAGACTTGCCTTGACGGGAAGAAAAGACTCGCCAGACATATTTGAAATTTCAAAATTTATTGGAATAGATGAAGTAAAAAATCGTATCAACAGACAGATTGAACTTGCAGAAAAATAAAAGATCGTAATTTATTAATGAGATTTATAATAGGAGTTATTTATGACATTATATTTGATAACAGGGCCAGCAGGTGTTGGCAAAAGTAGTGTAAGCAAAGTGCTTTGCGAAAAACTTGCAAAAAGCGTATTGATTGAGGGTGATGACATATATAATCTTGTTCAAACAAGCCACATAAGTCCATGGAAAGAAGGCAATCACCTTGAATATTTTTGGAAAAATTGTTTAGATTTGATTAAAAATTCTTTAGAATTTGGCTATGATGTAGTCTTTAATTATATTTTATCGCAACAAATTTTAGACAAAATCAAAGCCACTTTTCCAAATGTGCAAATAAAATTCGTCTGCCTTTTATGCGACGCGAAAACTCTTCTTTTTAGAGATAGTCTTAGACCTAGTGATTGTCAAATGAAAGAAAGGTGTTTGGTCTTGCTTGAGGGATTTAAGCAAAAAGCTTTTGACGAGAGATTTATTCTTTTGGCGCAAGATAATCTATCCATAGAGGATGAGGCTGAAATGATATTAAGAGATACACGCTTTATATTATAAATTTTTATATCTATTAGAACAAAAAATGAGATCTTCTTTTTTAAGAAGATTTTATTTTATTAAATTAATTTCATTATTATAAATTCTTTATTTCATTAAATAAATTTATTTTTCAAAATAATGATAAAAGACTTGACTTGTCGTTTACTTTTGGGTTACACTTATGAAAAAGGTAGGGATTATGGAAAATATGTTTCAAAAAAATCTTAAAAGACTTGCAGAAGAGTATTCTCAAAAATACATTGCAAGCAAAACAGGCTTTTCTCAATCTAGTATCAACAACTATTTGACTAAGTCTAGTGAACCATCAATACAATTTCTCATCGCACTCAAAAATGCTTTTGGAATTAGTGTTGATGACTTTCTTTTTTCTGCATATCAAATAGAAAAACAGGCCAGTTTCGATAAATACATAGGAAATTTTATTGTCTATTATTATAACAATGACTCATATAAGGGAGAGATACATTCAAACTTAAAAAACACTTTAAATTGTGGAGTTATCAGTGTTTTTAAGCCAAACGAAAGCAGTCAAGATGTTATGGTCTATGCTACTTTTATGAAAAACAGATCGTTTGCGACTAAGATTTTAAAGGCTTGCAATAGTGCGTCTAATGCTGAGCAGATTATGGAAATTTACAACTCTATGGGCTCTTTTTATCAAGGGGACATATCTTTCAATGACCAAAGTATATTTTTTGAGCTTAAGAGTATGGACAACAATGACCAAACATATATAATTCTCAATAATCCGCCTACAAAATCTAACTATATCGGAGGTGTTGGCACTGTCAATTCAATCGCGCGTGGGCGTGAGCATAATCCGTGTATTCAATATATCATCTTATCAAAGCGACTTTTAGATATACCTGATGGCGAACTATATGAGATACTAAATTTCAGTGACTATAGTGTAGATCTTGAGGATACAATAAAGGAAATAATCGATCTACTAAAAAGACTTTATGTTGAAAAAAACGAAATATCTTTAGAATTAACTGACAATCAAAAACAGGCGATCATCCGCAATAAACTGGAATATCATTTCAATGAGATTTTGGAAGCCAACGCCTTTAGATTTGCAAAAATTACCAATAAAGAAGATGATGATATCTATAGGCTGATAAAGGAGGGTATAGATGTTTGAGAAGGCGGAAAATCGTTTTAGATATTTAAAGCAGATCGCAAAGAACAATAACTGCCAACTTGATATAATTGAAAGGGCATATCAAACAGCGCTCGACCTGCACAAAAATCAAAAAAGGCAGGATGGTACACCATACATCAATCATCCGGTTGAAGTTGCCTTGATCCTTGCAAAACTCGGCTTTGATGAAGAGGTGATAGCAGGAGCCCTTCTCCACGATACGATAGAAGACTGCGGATATACCAAAGAAGAGATGATTGCAGACTTCGGACAGAAGGTTTTTGATCTTGTGGACTGTGTCAGTGCTATTGACAAAACAAAATATGTTTTTGACAAGAAAAATCTCTTTGAAGATCCAAACTTTTTAAAGTCGTCACTCGAGGAGCAGACCTTTAAAAAACTTATAATTCTTGGTAAAAGCAATCCTCTTGGCTTTGCCATCAAATTTGCCGATAGACTTCATAATCTATCGACAATTGAGGTTTTTAATTACAATAAGCAACTTGAAAAGGTGCGAGAAACAGAAAAATGGGTGCTTCCTATTGCAAGAGCGTTACAATCAGAATACTTTTATCGTGCAATTAAAAACGAGTGTTTTAAGATTGTCAATCGCGGAAAATGTGATGAATATATCTCTCAATATCAATTTTATCATTTTGCAAATGAGAAAAATATCGCAAAATTAGATTTAAAACTTAAAGAACTTTTCGCATCCACGCCTATAACTAAGGTGCGAATAAAGGATGTTAGAGAGTACAAAGTCTATGAAGATATATGCAAAATTTATAAACATGTGGATATCGGTAAGGTCTATCAAGGGCAGATCATGCAGGTTTCAAATTACAATATCTACTTGACTTATAAAAATATCACTCACAAGCGTGCAATGGGGGAGATTTTGAAGGTCTTTGACAAGACATTTCTTAAAATTATTGACATGAAGATAGGATCCTTTACAAAGAGAGCTTATTTTCAAGTGGAAGATAATATAAAAAACAAATATAATCTCTACATCATGTCGGAAAACGATTACCATGTGCTTAAAGTCGGCACCCTTGATGGACAAAATCTTGATTTGATAGACGAAGAAAATATAAATCAACTTGATATCGAACAGATTAAGGTTAAGACGCGCTCGGGCGAGATTAAATATATTGCAAAAGATAGCACAGCCCTTGACTTTGCATTTAAAATTCACAGAGATCTCGGCTTTGGCTTTAAATATGCTTTGATAAATGACAGCAAAACCTTCTTTCCGCCTTATACAAAACTTCATAGTGGTGATAAGGTTGAAATTATAGTTGACAGAGATAAAAACGGCAATATCAAAAATAATGCAACTTTGCGCTGGTTTGCCTATGTAAACACAGAGCAGGCAAGGCGAGTTTTAATTCGATATTTTGAACAGTTATTAAAAAGATAAAAAATGAAATATGATTTGACTATTGTCGTATTATTTTTTAAAATAAAATAGGGGTTTAATATGGAAAAGTTAAAAGTAGTAGGTGTTAGACAATATGGAGAATATTTGCTTCAAAAAGGGTGAAATAATCAGCTTGATACTTGAATTTTATGGCGTTGAAAATCCAAATATCAACGATCTACTATTTATCAACGAAAAACTTCTTGATAGGTCAAGCGAATACTTTGTTCAGCCGTATGCCTTTACACTTTATGATGAAAACGATGTCCGCATGATTGAAGAGGACATCGCTGGAATGGTAAAAGATGGCAAACATATCGCACTTAAACGTGTTTATGGATAATTTTATCTCAAGACAAATGGGACATTCAACAAGCCAAATAACAAAAGACAATTATACTGACTTAGACTATCATTTAAGCAAAGAAAAAATACTTAAATTATATAATAATTTATATTATCGGAAGCCGAACCAAGCGCGACGAAGTCGCATTTGAGTGAGGCTGATGGTTATACATACTGTGATGA
>CALVNK010000043.1 GCA_944349615.1 uncultured Clostridia bacterium | reverse complement strand
AAAGGGTTGTTGAAACCTGACAAACGCCACCGCCGACACCAGAAGTATAGCTTCCGTTAAAGATTATTACCGCATCTTTATATCCATTTTCGGCACTTCGAGATCCAGTCGTATCATTGAATGAAACTATTTGATTAGGTTCTACAATCATACCATTGAAAGCGGACAATGCTTTTTTCACATTATCTTTCCTGTTTTGGCTAGAGGCTGAAATATCGGTTGAGAATTTGGAACGCAAAGTGATATTTTCGAGAGTTTGCTCAAGATTTTCTTCAGGCATAATTTGTTCAAAAGGTATTAAAATAGGCGTTGTATCTTTTGATGAGATGGCATTATTTATCTCTTCCATCAAGGTTGTCTTATCAACTTTTAAGCCATTTTCGCCGTCCTTGATTGAGAACATAACTTCATCGTCTGGATTAAACACAATAGACGCAGGTGTGGCAGGACTTTCAATTTCCAAAATAATATTGTCTAGTTTTTCATCTACTCCGCCAAGCAATTCATTGTATGGTACATTTACATAAAGACCTTCCTTTTTTATCTTGTTTTCAATCTTCTTCATTTCAAAAATATTGCCTTCTTTGCCATAAGAAATCAGCGAATTTAGCGAATTTTCAAAATTTCCTACTATTTCAAAATCACTGCCATTTAATTTCCAACTTTTGTCGCCACTTTGCAGTGTGATAGAGATATTATCGATATTGTTTTCAAGGTCTGTTTGCAGGAGGGTATTTGCTTCTTCTTTGGTAAGTCCTGAAATATCCACTCCATTGACAAAGGTATTTTTATAAAAAGTGGTAGTACTCGAAACGCTGTCTCCAAAATAGAATTGACAAAACAAAAGCAGTCCTACTGCAATGAATGCCACGGCAATCAGCCAAATAATTGAAGTATAAGATCTTGTTTTCGTTTTTGTCTTCAAATTCTTGCTCCGTCTATTTATTATTTGATAATTTTATCAATATATGCATAGACTTTTAATTTCCAAGTGGAATTTTAACCATTAAATGACTATAACTACATAAAAAAATTCTATTGTAAAATAATAGAATTATGACGACACTAAAAAAACTTCAAAGGATAGCAATTGTAGCACTTTTTATAATGCTGTTTATTTTGTCGGTCTATTTTGTTTTAAACTTTTGCGGACTATGGGAAAAACTCAATTCAGTATCGAAATTTAAATCTTTAATATTAAGTCTCGGTTTCTATGGACGAAGTGCCTTTGTACTTTTTCAATTTTTGCAAGTTACCTTTATTCCAATTCCATCACCGATACTTATAATTGCAGGATCGATCATCTATGGACCATTCCAAGCCGGACTTTTATCGCTTGCTGGAATTTTGCTTGGAAGTGCTTTTGCATTCTTTTTAGGCAAAATATTTGGTCAAAAGATTGTAAGATTTATGGTAGGGAAAGATTCACAGAAAAAGTGGACAAAATTTTTGAATAACTGCAAATTTTCTTTTGTTTTAATGATGCTTCTGCCATGTTTTCCTGATGATATCTTATGTTTGGTGGCGGGACTTACCGATATGAGTTGGACATTTTTTATGGTTACGCAATTCATTACAAGACCTATCGGTATCTTTTCAGTGAGCATTTTTTCAAGCGGAAATCTAATTCCTTATCACGGATGGGGACTAATTGTTTGGGCAGTGATTTTTATTTTGGCTTTCCTTCTTATTTATCTTTCAAATAAATATAGCCAAAATATTGAAAGTTTTTTAAAAAGAATTTTTTCAAGGGCAAAAAGGTAGTTAAGTATAATTCAAAAGCAAAAAACTTTCTTATTTTTGATTTAAAAGCATGATTTTTTAATAAAAAGCACTTTGCCTTTTGAAATCATTTTAGGAGTAATATTGTTGTAAAGTAAGATTATTAAAGGGTTTACTCCGTATTTTTTTGCTATACTATCTATAGTGTCATGTGGTTTTACTATATAGATTTCATTTAACATTTTTTTCATGATTTTCTTTCCTTCTTTAATAATTTTTATGCTTGTCTAATAAGATATATGAGAGGTAAAAATGAAATCACTATTTAAAACTGTGGCACTTATAACTATCTTTTCGGTGCTTACAAGGATAGCGGGCTTTATCTTTCGTATCATTCTCTCAAGAGAAGTTGGTGCCGAAGGGTTAGGTATCTATCAAGTAGCATTCTCGGTGTTTATGGTGCTTCTTACCATAATTTCAAGTGGGTTGCCACTTATAATCTCAAGATTGACGGCTGGCTATAATGCCAAGAAAGAAGGCAAGAAAGAAGGGCATCTAGTCAGTGTTGCCATTTTATATACTGTGGTTTTATCAGTTGTGCTTTGCCTAATAGTTTTACTTTGCAAGGGACTTTTTCAAAGCATTTTCACAGATGAAAGGTGTTATCAAATTCTCATAGTGCTTTTGCCAAGCCTTATTTTTTCTTCCATTTACTGTGTTGTGCGTGGTGCGATGTGGGGGAATGATAACTATTTTGCGCTATGCATAAGCGAATTTTACGAGCAAATTGTAAGAATACTTTTAGGTGTACTTGTAATAGGAAGCTCGCTATCAGCACTCGAAAATGCTTTAAATCTTGGCATAACTATGTCTATTGCCTGCTTTTTGTCAATGGTTTTTGCTATCCTTTTATTTTTCTATTACGGCGGAAAAATCAAAAAACTAAAGAAAGGTTATCTTAAACCACTCATATCAAAATCGACACCTATCACGCTTATGCGTGTTGCAAGTTCATTTATCCAGCCACTTATTGCGCTTATCATTCCAGCAAGGCTTATAACTCTAGGCTATACAAATTCGCAGGCTATGAGTCTATATGGCGTTGCAATGGGAATGACACTGCCACTTCTTTTCATCTCTACAACTTTGATAGGTTCTCTTTCGACAGTTCTCGTACCAGATATATCGAAAGCGGTTGCACAAAACGATGAAAAACATATATCCAATAGAATTAACAAATCTATTTCATTTGCACTTATCATATCTTCTCTTTTCGTTCCGCTATTTTTAGGCATGGGTGAGTCAATAGGGCTTTTTCTCTATGATGACCTTCTCAGCGGGACACTCCTGCAATCTGCATCTTGGGTTGTTATTCCACTTGGACTATCCAATATCACATCTTCACTTTTAAATAGTTTAGGTTATGAAAAGAAATCTTTTATAAACTTTATAGTAGGTGCTGTTGCATTGTTTATTGCACTATGGTTTTTACCAGAACTACTCGGCATCAATTCAATTATTTGGGCAATGGGAATTGATTATACAATAACATCTGTTTTAAATCTATTCCTATTAAAGAAAAAGACAAAGGCCGAATTTAGTATTCTTCCAGACCTTTTGAAGATTATTATTGTGGTAGTTCCATCATCAGCCTTGACAAGTTTTGTGACAAGTCTGCTTTCTTATGTATTTCCACTTTTTATAAATCTTGTAATAGGTGCTATCGTTGCTGTTGTCAGTTTTGTTTTGCTTGCAAGTGCTTTAAACTTAATAGACTTAAAGAGCATAGTTTATTTTGCTAAGAGCAAGGTCAAAATAGATAAAAAAATCAAATCTAAAAAGACTAAATCTGCGTAGACTTGATAAAAAATATAAAAAAATAATTTAAAAATAAAGAAAAATGTCGGAAAAATTATAAAAATTCAATAAAAAAATATATATAAAAATAAAAAAATAAATAAATAAATCAGCAAAAAAATATAAAAAATATAAAAAAATATTAAAATAATTCTTCAAGAAAATATTTTTCATAAAAACAGAACTTGAGTTTTAATATATTGTAATATTTTTTATTCAATTAGGCAAGATAAAGATATGCTTACGATTGTTTTAAGGTCTATAATTATATATCTTATCGTGCTTATTATCTTTAGATTGATGGGCAAGCGTCAACTTGGTCAGATGCAACCTTTCGAACTCGTGCTTACTTTAATCATTGCCGATCTTGCAACTATTCCTATGGCAGAAGTTGGTGTGCCTGTTTTGCATGGCATAATTCCGCTTTTTACCTTAGTAGTCCTACATTTTATTCTTACCTTTATAAGCAGATGCAGTGCCACACTCAGTAAAATAATAAGTGGTAAGCCAGTTATCATAATAAATCCAAAGGGGATTGATTATAAGGCACTCAAAAAGTTAAATCTCTCTACCGATGATCTTTTTGAAGCCTTGCGTGGTTGTGGATATTTTAGTATTGCTCAAATTCAATATGCAATCATGGAAACAAATGGAAAAGTCAGTGTCATGCCAAAAGCGGAGTTTTCTCCAGCGACGAATGGCGATTTAAAAACAGAAAGCGAAGATAGTTTTTTACCTATCGTGTTAATAAGTGAAGGTAAACTTATGAAAGACAATATGGCACTCAGTGGACTAAGCGAAAAGGAACTTGTAAACATATTACAAAAGAATAGTCAAAAGCCAAATGCAAGCGTCAAAGACACCTTACTTCTCACAATTGATAAATCAGGACAGGGATACCTGCAACTTATGAAAGGGCAGGGAACAGCATTCAAGACAAAGGAACTAAAGCCAACATGAAGGTATTTCACTATATCAATTTTGCTGTCATACTCCTTTTAATTATTGCAATATGCGTGGTAGAAGAAGTTATCGTATCCAATTCTCTGTCCGAAATGCATACCCGCGTACTTTCAATAGAAAAAGTGGTCGAAGAAAAAGACGATCTTTTAAATATGGACGTTGTGATGGAAATTGAAAACCTTGAATATGTTTGGACGCGTGATGAAGAAAAACTTTGCTATCTTGTCAATCACAAAAATATACAGGAAATAGGGCAGGAGATAGCAAAATTAAAACTCTATATTGCAGACAATGATATCCCTGCTTTCAAAGTTTCGCTTGAACTTATAAAGTTTTACTGTCACTCATATCTGCACTTTATGGGTGCAAATGTGCATAATGTTCTATAAAGAAATCTTTATTTATTATAAAAACGCCTTGAATATTTAAAAATCAAGGCGCTTTTTGTTTAATAAATTGTTTTGTTTAATTTTTAAATTTTTGATTTTTTACCAAACCCTTTCTCTCTTATTTTTATAGATTGCAATTCCTATACTTACAATGATTGAAACGACTGCAATGGCAACAAATATGTAAACTATGGTCAAATTAGTAAAAGGAGAACCTGTTTCGACAGTGGTTTTCTCGCTTGGAATTGGTGCGTCACTGCTGTTATGTGCCTGGAATTCAACCCATACTGTCCATTTACCTGAAATAGAATTGTCGTTAAAATGGAACTGGAGTCCCTGTCTATTCCAATCGGATAGTGAAGGATAAAGCACAGCTGTACATTCAGCAAAATCTTCTCTTTGTAAATCGTCAGAGATGTATGCATATCTAGTGCCGTCGTTTGCCTCACCAAGAACATACCACTTAAAGCATGAAGTATCGTAGTATTTAAAGTCATCTATATTTTTGAGTGTAAAATCATATGAATAGTGCATGGCGTTTGGAGCAATGACCTGCGAGAATGAAGTTTGCAACTCTTGACTTAAAGTCATTGTTGGCTCAATGAAATAATAGTCAGATACAGAATCAAGTCCATTTACAGAAAGGGTAAATCTGTAGATACCCCAGCCTCCAATTGTCACTTCATTTTGTGTAATTCCGTTATCTATATCTAAAGTAAAACTGATTTGTTCAAGTTCGTCAAGGCTGTTGCAAGTTTCATTGATGACATTTGTGAATGTAATTTTATCGCCACCTTCAAAATTATTGTCAAGATAAACCTGTTTATACTCGATTGTGAGAGTCATAGTATAATTGACAACTCCTTCGGTCTCGGTAGGCAAGCCGGTTGGCAGATGTTCTTCATCGCGAACATAACGAATTACAAAACTTTTAGTAGTTTGCCATGGACTTACTAAGGCAAGCCCTTCTTCATAACTGCTCTCTGTAAAATCGTTGACAACTCTATCGGCTCGATTGTACACAGTTATCGTATTGCTTGTGCCAAGAGTACCGCTACTTGCACTCGAATTAAAATTTGGAATGTTTACGCCAAATGCAAGTAAAAGAATGCACAAAAAAGTTACAATGATAGTCAAATTTAATTTAATCAAACTTCTTTTCATAACTTTCTCCATTTTTAATATGATAACATATATTTTTTAATTTAAAAAACATTTTTCTATTATTTTAACTCAAAAAGATAAATTTATTTAGTAAAAAGCAAAGTAACATTTATTTCGTTGACAAAAATGAAAAATAAAGATATACTTATTTGCATGGAAAAAGAAGAAATTGATTTAATGATAGCAGAAAATCAAATAGCAGTTGATTTTGATGGCGGTGAAAATATTTTAGAAGAAACTACGCTTTTCTCAAAACCACTTCTCAAACCTAAAAACAATGACTGGATAAAGGAAGAGGTGCTTTTTGTCGGTGTAAAGTGTAATCATTTCAATATATCGAGTGATTTTTCAAATATGCTTTTGTGTGGCAAGAAGATGATTGACTGGATCATGCTTGCA
This sequence comes from uncultured Clostridia bacterium, assembly GCA_944349615.1. Lineage (GTDB taxonomy): Bacteria > Bacillota > Clostridia > Christensenellales > UBA1242 > Caccovivens. The sequence goes on along the minus strand of CALVNK010000043.1, from coordinate 3,863 downwards.
GGAATAAATTGTGAAAGCATCATAGTAAATGACGGCGAAGATTTGATTGACAGGCTTATAAGACTCAACACCGATAAGAAAATCATTGCTGTATTCTATAGTGATACACCGCTTCTTGATAAGGTTACATTTGAACATATCTGCAATTATTTTTCATCTCATGCTTGCAATTATCTAAAACTCAACCGTGGATTTTTAGTGCGAAGTGACTTTTTAAAATTTTCTACTCAATTTGTGCAGGGGAATAATTTTTTGCAAGAAAAAAATCTTTATGTTGTTGAAAACAGCAAAGATTTGAATTTTGTTGCCAATGCTTTATATAACAAGATTTTAAACTATCATATTTCAAATGGCGTAATCATATATGGTCAAAATACTGTCTTTATTGATGGTGATGTGGAGATTGAAAGTGGGGTTATAATCGAGCCAAACAACATAATAAGCGGACAGAGCATAATAGAAAAAGATTGTGTAATAGAAAGCGGAAATATAATCAAAAATAGTATTATAGGTCAAAACTGCAGGCTCAAGTCAAGTTATATTGAAAATAGCAAGATTTCAAATGGCACAGTGGTCGAGCCATATTCGAAGATAATAAATGAGGAAATAAAATGATAATCATAGTTGGACTTGGAAATGAAGGGAGCCTTTATCAAAACACATATCACAATCTAGGCTTCATGACAGTTGATAGACTTGCAAAAAGGCTTGGAATTGAGTTTACTAAAAAGAAATATAAAAGTACTATCGCTTTAGGCAAGGTAAAGGGGCAAAGCGTAATGCTTGCAAAACCGTCAACTTTTATGAATAACAGCGGACAGGCTGTGGTGATGATGAAAGAAAAATATAAAGACGCAAGAATTATTGTTGTAGTCGATGATATAGATCTTGAAAAAGGAAAGATAAGATATAGACAGCATGGTCATAGCGGTACTCACAACGGTCTTCGCTCTATCACTTCCTTTATAGGTAGCGAGTTTGAAAGGGTGAGAATAGGAATAGGTCGAGATGAAAGCAAGGACCTTGCCGACTTTGTACTTTCAAAGATAGACAAAAATGATCTTCCGCTTTTTGATAAGGCTATAGATGAGGCTTGCGATCTTATCATGGAGAAGATATCTTGAAATTATTGACAGAACAATTAGAGAATATCTATAAAAATAGGATGATTTCCGGCGTAGGCGATGGAGAAAAGGTGATTTTGTCGCAAAAATTTGATCGCTTACTTTTTTTATGTAGTGATTTCGTCAGCGCTGGCAGAATCAAACGCGGACTTGAAGGTTTTGGCAAAAAAATCGAGATTATTTCTGCATCAAGAGAAAATAACGATGAATTAGATGCAAATCTCTTGCCATTTTCTAGTGCAATCAATCGCTATTTGCTTGGCAACACTGATGGGTTGATTTTTTTGCCATCTTCATTGCTTGTCAAGTTTGCTAAAGAAAAGTTTTCTACCTTTGATATTCAAAAAGACTGCTCGTATGATCTTGATAAACTGCTTGCCACTTTTGCTGAATACGGCTATGAAAGGGTATCTCTCGTGCAAGAGATAGGTCAATTTGCAAGGCGTGGAGATATTCTAGATATCTATATGCCTATCTTTGACAACCCTATAAGAATTGAATTTTTTGACGATTTGGTCGAAAAAATCTATTTTTTTGATATCATTTCAATGAAAAACACAGCCTCACTAGACAAGATATCAATCTGTCAGTGCAAAATGCCACTCGGTGAAAATAATGTCTTTGATCTTGATGGCGTCAAATTTGTGGATCAACCACTTAAGATACAAGAAGAAATTGATCTGCTTTTGAAAAGTTATAGTATACTTACAAATTTTTCTCATGAAAACTATGCAAATTTTGATAAAATGCTTGAAAAAAGTGACTATATTTTCGACAATACTCAGTATGAAAAGGATTGCTATTACAACGATCGAATAGCATCTCGAAGCTATTTGACCGATTTCATGGCTTTAAAAAAGGATATTTTAGAGTATAAAAAACTGCATCAATCTATTATTCTCTTTGCAGGCAGTGAAAAACATAAACAAAATATAGAGAATTTTCTTGCCGAAAATGGCATCACTTTTCATGATGAAAGTGAAAATCGTTTAAAGAGGGAAGAGGTGTATGTTTCTTCTATTGCAATGCCTTATACCTTTTCATTTTTAAAGGAAAGGGTGATTGGAATAGGCGCGGATAACCTATTCAAAAGTACGCTTTCAACATTTTCAAAAAGCAAGCACTCTGTATTCTATCTTCCAAAACTCAATGACTATGTTGTACATTCCTTTCATGGTATAGGCAAATGTATCAAAATTGAGAGAATGAAGATAAGCGATGTCGAAAAAGACTATTTTGTCATTGAATATAAGAATGGAGATATATTATATCTTCCAAGTGAAGAAGCGAATACCATCTCTGCTTATATTGGAAGTGAGCAACAGCCTAAACTATCTTCGCTTGGCGGTGCTGAATTTGCTAGACTTAAAGAGAGAGTAAGCGCGTCAATCAAGCAGATGGCGATAAGCCTTGTCGAGATCTATAACGAAAGACAAAAGGTCAAAGGCTTCGCATTTAAGCGCGATGAATTTTTGGAAAAGCAATTTGCAGATAGTTTTCCTTATGTCTTAACAGTTGATCAGCAGAATGCAATAAGTGATGTAGATCGAGATATGGAAAGTGACAAGGTTATGGATAGGCTTATATGTGGCGATGTTGGCTTTGGCAAGACTGAGGTTGCCTTGCGAGCAATATTCAAGTGTGCATATAATGGAAAACAAACCTGCTTTGTCTGTCCTACTACAATACTTTCACAACAACACTATTCTACACTTTTAGAAAGACTAGAGCCTTTTGGCGTCAAGGTTGAAGTTATCAATAGATTTAAAACTCCAGGTCAAGTTAAAGAGATCTTGCGTAGAACTCAAGAAGGCGATATCGATGTTTTAATCGGCACTCATAGAGTTTTAAGTAGTGATGTTATCTTTAAAGATTTAGGACTCTTGATCTTGGATGAAGAGCAGAGATTTGGTGTAGAACACAAAGAAAAGATCAAGGATAAAAAGCGAGATATTGATGTGCTTACTCTATCTGCAACTCCTATTCCACGAACTCTTAACATGTCGCTTTCAGGCATACGCGATATTTCAGTCATTGAAACGCCACCTAAGGATAGACTTCCTATTCAAACCTATCTTGCCCCGCAAAGTGATCAACTTATAAAAGATGTTTTGTCGCGAGAACTTGCAAGGGATGGTCAGGCATTCGTTGTTTATAATCGCGTTGACAGCATTGATGAATTTGCACTTCATCTTAAAAAATTACTACCAAATGCACGCATTGGTGTCGCACATGGTCAAATGTCAGAAAGGGTGCTTGAAGATGTAATTGCTAAATTATATCAAGGGCTTTATAATGTTTTAATCTCGACCACTCTAATAGAAAATGGAATAAATCTTCCATCTGCAAACACCATGGTCGTCATAGAGGCAGATAAACTTGGACTTGGTCAACTTTATCAACTACGCGGAAGAATTGGACGAAGTGATAAACTTAGTTATGCCTATTTGACATTTATAAAAGACAAAAATATTGGTGAAGAAGCATATAAAAGGCTTGAGGCAATAAAGGAATTTTCAAGCCTTGGCAGTGGTTTCAAGATTGCTATGCGCGATCTAGAAATTCGTGGTGCAGGCAATATATTTGGACGCGAACAACACGGTCATATTGCAAAGGTTGGATATGATATGTTCGTCAAGTTGCTTGATGAAAAAGTCAAAGAGATCAAGGGTGAAAAGGTTTATAAGCCAAGTGATGTAAAACTTGAAATTGCCTTAAGCGCATTTATAAATGAAAAAT
>CALVNK010000042.1 GCA_944349615.1 uncultured Clostridia bacterium | reverse complement strand
CACCAGCGCGAGGTGCGCTTGTAATAACTTATGAAACAGTGCCGTTGTTTGAAATATTGAAATTCTTATTCATAAATCTAACTGATCCATCAGAAGCCACATCAAATGGTGAAACTTGACTCTTTGTAGCCACAGAAAGATTTAATGAATAATAAGGCTGAACAACAAGGTTTGCACTGTTGTTTCCGCGTAAATTGATAACTGTGTCATCTATAGGTGTACCAGAAGTAGAACCACTTGGATAGATAATAGACACATTTTCGTAATTTTCACTATCACTATTTGTAAAGCTTGGCTGATCAGGATTGAAATAGTTTGTAACATAGATATAAAATTCAACCGCATTGTTGCGATTAAGCACACTTGTCCCAACAACCTGCACAAGACCTGTCGATCTTGCGATCATATTGCCCTGTGCGTCAATAGTCAATATATCAGTGTTGCGAGATGTGAATGTCAATTCTCCATTTATTATCAAAGGATAAAGTATACTTGAAACATTGTATCTATTAATATATGAATCTAGTAGTGACTGTGCGTCATCATCTTGTGTAATATCAGTATTTGCAGCTTGGAAATAGAACATATAGTATATCTCTTTAAGTGAACTATCTCCACTAATCATATTATTTTTAAATGCCCCGCTAACCGACATTACGCTTTCATCGCCCTCTGTAAAATATGTTTGATCTATAAGTTGAGTATCATTATCACTTGCAACAATATAATCTCCATAATATTGAGCCCTTGATGTTGAAGAAATAATAATTGGTAGACTTTCAGGGCGGATTTTGTCTCTCGACGTCACAAAAGAATAGACATTGGTATAACTAGCGTCTTTGTCTATACCTGCATTCAACTCATCATCATGACGATACATTACATCAGATATTTTTGTAGATAGTAGTGTGCCGAATGCTAGTTTATCAGCATCTATCTCGCTATTGCCAACATCCGAAGAATCTACATAATAATCAGCGATTTTGTCTGTACTTTGGATCACCATCATCGATGCGTCTGCACCGTAACCGCCATCATCAACCGCTTGAATAGCATATGCTGAAGATAGATTTATACCATCAGATAAACTTGCAATATTTGCTATAATAGCAGTTTTCGTATAACCATCGCCAGAAAGCTCGAGACCTTTAACGAATGCACGAGAGGTTATTCCTATGAAATTTGTGTTGTTGTCTATACTTCCTATATATCCAACTACACCGCCAACATAATCATAACCTTCAATTCTGCCACCAACGATTATACCATTGCCAGCTGTAAAATTGCCATTCGAAATGCCTGAGGAGTCTGGATACTTATAATCTGAATACTTATTAAAAGTTATGGTTGTAGATTGATCTTGAGTTGTACTTGTGTTATAGCCTGCAACAATATTGTTCGCATTTTCACCAGCTGATACAACACTTTCACCAGCAAGACCACCTATTTTAAGGGTATTAGGCTCGTTACCTGAGCCTGACAGCTTATTTGCACGAAGAAGAACATAGGCTGTATAATTGCTGTAGCCTGTAAGAGAAAGACCGGATGCACCAGTACTATCAATCTTTTTAATTGAGCCTATGAGTGTAATTTGATTATCATCTTGCTGTTGAGTTATAATACTATTCATGCCAACTAGTCCACCAACATAGGTATTGTATCCACCTTGTGTTACAGTTGTTGATACATAGTTGACAGTCAAATATCCGTTATAATAAACAGGGATATTAGGCGAGAAATTAGCATACATTCTTCTGCCCTTTCCAACAATGCTTGTACCGCCACTTGCCAATTGATTTTCGTTTAGTGAGCGAGTTTGGCTATTTGCTGATTCGAACAAGGTTAAATCTTGTAAAATTTCACCATAATTAATTCCAACAATACCGCCAACATATCCTGAATAGATATAGACAGATGATGTATTGATTGTCACATTTACATTTATAAGATGTCCGTAATTTTCACCAGCGAGAAGTCCTATCATGCTGTCATTTCCAGCATAAGTAGAAGTGTCATCCGATTGACCTATGTTTATGCTTCCTTCAAAAGAGATATATTCAATATAACTATTCTGTCCAAGTACTGTAAATAGACCATAATAGTTCGATGTATTATTGGTAATATTGATTCCTGTAATTTTGGCATACTGATTTATACCAATGATTGAACCATTGAATTGTCCAAGTGGCAGGCTTGCACTAATAGATGAAATATCTATAGTTGTACCAATTTTGTAATGAGCGGATAGATTATCTTTTATTGCAAGTACATCTTGTGCCGATGAAAGAGTAAAGCGGTTTAACTCTGTACCATTAGCGTAACTTACACGTATAGTTATTAGCCTGTCTTGATATGTCGGCATGACATTATCTGCTTCATCAAGCCAGTCAGTCGCGACTATTGTAATTGTAGCAGAGATTTCTTCTTCATAACCTTCAGCCGCTTCAATGAAACTAGGATTTGCAGTAAAAGTAAATTGATATCTGCCATCACTCTCAATTGTAGAGATAGAATTTTCATCTAATAGTGTGTAACTTGTTCCTCTTACAGTGATCACTCCGCCACTTACAAAAGCTCTAAGTTCGTTGTTTGTGGCATTTTCACCAACAGCATAGGCAACAAGCGAATGCTCTTTATTAAGCGAAGAAAATTCAAGAGAATCAATTCCCTCTTGCAATGAGATTTGCTCGACATTTTGATATACACTTATCCTTACATTTATAGTAAATGAGAAAGTCCTTGCAAATTGTCTAATATGTGCAGTAAGTATAAACTGACTTGAATTTGTATTGTTGTGGAAAGCTACAAATTCAAGTGTTTCAGTGTTAAATGTACCGATTCCTGTGATAACATATACATTGTTTCCATTACTATTTAGATACATATAGTCAACAGGACTATCGTTGAGGGTTATTGAAGCATCATCAGTTTCATCAGTTACTGTCCAGTACAAATACCTTTGATCAAAACTTTGCTCTTCATAGGAATTATTAGGATTTGAAAGATATATAGGGTTTGAAAAGAGATAAGCATTTTCGTTTTCAATGCTATAATTTAAAACTGCAGTTAAAGCGTCATTTTTAGTGGTATTTGTGTAAACATCAATATATGCAGCGTTTACGCCATAATCTCGTACACTCTCTATGCCACTTGATTCATCTCTATAAGTACCAAATCCGTCTTTTTCTTTATATATGTTTAACTTGTTGACATAGTTAAAAACAACTACATGAATATTGTAATTGATAACATATTCTTCACGAGCAAAATTCCTTACGCTATAACCATAGATTGAAATAGGAATGTCGGTTGAGCCATTTGCAATAAGATTTATATTAAAGTTTTTATTTGAATTTTGAGCGTCACTAAGAGATATACTTGTAGACGAGAAGTCGCCAAAACTTACACTCCTAATACCCGACGAATTAACATTGCCATTTGCGACAATTGATATATCAAAATATGAATTTGACAAATTATTGTAAGCATAATAGTGCACACCCGTCTGCTGTCCATCATTTTCAACATATTGAGTATACTGCACATTTGCGTTTACATTAGAGGTTGAAACATTTATGCTCTCTAAGGCTTCGATTGAGGTAATAATAAGTGAGATTCTTTGACCATTGTCAAGAGTTATTGTATATGTTCCACTTAGTCCTTGACTGGATAGTGCAAAGGCACTAATACTAAAATTAAGGAAATATTTGCCCTCTTCATTTGGATATGTAATATATGGATTAAGTGAATTGATATCAAAAGTTGCTATATCTTCACCAGATGAGTACTGAATTGTAAATGACTCAAAAGGTGCATCTGCATAGATATCAGTAAAATCTATATATCCGTCGTTTATATCAAGATCAATTCCGTCTTGAAACTCCTCAGTGTTATACCTTAATGCCGTCGCACCTTGAGCGATTATATATTTAAAATCCACTGTGCATGTTTCAGGACCGAGTACATCATAGTTTAGAACAAATTGTAGGCTTTCTTGAGCATCTTCTTCTGTAATCTCTGCCTCGTCCTTTCCTTTTAAATAGAAAGGACTGGAAAGATCATTAATAGTTACAAGTTCATCTACATAAGTGTCTCCATTATAACTTAACTGTAGTTGAGAGCCGGTCAAGTCAATTTGAAGATTTGTGTAACTTGCATCAGTTGGCATAACACTTATAACAAATTCTTGCCAGCCATAAGAAGAGCCTGCATAGTGATTATAGAAAGTATACACCCTTTCTACTGAATTTAAATCAATGTTATTTACTAAAATCGTGTTAGGAACAGTCCTTACGATAATTGGAACAGTATAAGTAAAGTTTACATTATCGTCTTGACTATTTTCAAAACCATCATAGTAGAAATTTACATTGAATGCTGTAGTTATGTTCTTATTTGTAGAACAATTTATTTCATAAAAATATGTTGAAACTCCATCTTCAATAAGCGAGCCAAGTTTTGTGCAATTTGCATATTCTAAATTATCATCAGAAAGATAGAAGTTTTCCTTGACAAGATCGCTTGTTGAGTTGATTGAAACTTTTAGATATATAGTTGCAAAACTTGCTGTGTATCCAAATTCTTCAATAACAATTGAATAAGATGGAATAAAGGTAATATCACCATTCTTTTGATCGTCAAGCTTGTATGAAACATCTGTACCAATATCATAGGTATCTTCCATTATTCTATAGCCATATTCATGTGCAACGCTTTGGTAATCTATGTCGATAAGTACATAGAAATCTCTTGCACAAACAAGCCTTTCTGATTCGCTCTTTTGATAAACTGCACCAAACTTGAATGAATCTCCAGGTTGCACAGCTATAGCAGATTCCAAATCAAATGAATACTCGCCGTTTTCATAAGTCACAGGCATAAATTGATAGACAAAGTTTGATCTTTCTTCGTCAATTATTATCTCTTCTCTATCATAGAGTGTAAATAATGCACCGTTTTCATCTTGGAAAATTATGTAATAGTTGTCATTAACAGTGATTAAATTAGCTTGAGTAAATTGCTTGATAAATTCACCGTTAGTCATTAAATCTGTTTCAGTAAGAATGTAGCCATCATAAGTAGTGCCATAAAAATAGAAATCTAAATCTCTTTCGGTTGCACTGTCATCAAAAATGAAATCAGAGGCATTTGGAATCAATGTATTTGACGGAGAAACGTAGAGAGAGTTTGAGTTTTGTGATAGATTGTCAGAGTATTGTCGTACATTGACAGTGATCGTACAAGATTTATTCCCTTCCAGTGTCTTTGCCTCAATCTGAGTTGTTCCGCCTCTTAATCCAACAATCTCATAGGTTGATGAATTGTTTTGCCTACTAAAAAGTGTGACGCGACAAATAGTTGGATTGGAAATTGTAATGCTGAGTGATTTATCCATATTATCAACAGGATTATTGATTGTAAAAGTAACAAGTTCGGAAATGATTGTTGTAGCGCCTTCGTCACCTTCACTACTAGAATCGTCAGATTGATTTACAAATAATGTTATGCTATCACGATCACTTGTAACGGTTACATTTTTATAACCATTACTACCGCAAGCAACAAAAAGAATGCCTGCCAAAACAAGCATAAGTCCAAGAGCTAAAATTGAAAATTTTTTAGATTTTGTCATTCTACTCCTTTTTTTGATAGGCATAACTTGAAGATTATTCATTTTTCTCTTTGAAGATTGAAACTACATAGTCAAGTGGATGAATTTGCACCATGGTACGAGCGGTCGGCGATGTAATAACAAACGCTTGACCAACAGATGCTGAAACAATTCTGTTACGCTCTTCCTTATTAATACCACCTGAGTTTTTATATAATTCGATAAGGTCGTTTACATCGTTTGGAGATAATGAGAAAATAAGTGAATATTGACAGGCATTGATAACCGCAGTTGATTGTCTTTTGATTTCTTCTGATCCTACGAAGTCATTGATGTTTTGTGTAATAACAATCTGCATACCGCCATATTTACGAATTCTCTTAGCCATTGCAGTCATAAAGTTTAGTGCAATAGGATATTTAGGGTTAATAAATGTGTGCGCTTCATCGACAACAACTATAATTTTTCTATTTGTATTGTGTATCTTGTTGTAATCTTTATTATTTATAATCTCATTTTCAATATATTTGAATACCAAAAGCATTTGTGCGTTGGTAAGCATATCATTGTTTCCTGCAATCAACGACTGAAAGTTAAAGCAAACAAAGTTTTCATTTGTTTCAATTGATGTTGGTCCATTCCAAAGGTTAGAGTTTCGTCCTCCACTTGCAAATTTTCTAATATAAGCTTCGGCGACACGAAGATTGTTAAGCACAAACTCCTCTTTCGCCTCTTTCAGTCTTTTTTGAAGCAACGCATACAAATCGTCAAAAGTTGGATAGTCTGTTGGTTTCAAATCTTTTAACTCTGTATTTTCATCTATGTTAAATTCTCTATAGAGGTCGAGTACAAGTGAGTTTATAATTTCAAATGCATCAGATGAAATACCCTCTAGAATAGTTCTAAAATACTGTTCAAGAAATTGAAGATGCTGATTGAAAGAATCATCCTGCTTTTCTATAACCTTGCCACCGATTTTTTCATCATCATCCTTATCTAGAGCTCGTATTACATGGAAAGGATTAATTATACCCTGAAGTGACGAACCGACATCGATAAGTTTACCTTTAAGGTTATCAGTCAGTTTCGAATACTCTTTTTCTGGGTCACAAATAAAAATCTTGGTATTATCAGCAGCAAAATTCGCAAGCAAGGTTTTAGTTGCGAAACTTTTTCCTGAACCCGATTTCCCAATAATCATCATGTTAGAGTTGACTCTTTGAGGATCTCGCCTAAAGAAATCAACAAACACGGGATATGCATTGTCTCCCAAGTAAAAACCATTTTCATCCTGGAGTTCACTAGATACAAACGGGAAAACCCCTGCAAGAGTCGATGTAGGTATACCTCTTTGATATTCCTTTATATTATCTCTCATTGAAATACCAGTAGAAATAAATGCGTCAATCTGTCTTGCAAACATTTCACTAAATCTAAAGCCTTCCTGTTTAAGCATCGCTTTAACATCTTTTCGAGCTGCTTCTTCGCAAGTAATAAATGTATTTACATCATAAAGTTGCTGATTATTATTTTTTAATTCTGCAAGAAGATTTCGAAGGGTATCAAGGTGTGTCGTTAATTCAATACGAGTACTACTCTTGCCTGTTTTATAAAGTCTTGTTTCCATATCCATTATTGCTTTATCGATTTTCTTTTCCGATTCATACTTTGGCGCTTTCTTAAATTTCATGACAACTTTTGTTCGGTCAAGAAGGAAGAATGATGCACCCCAAGCATTTCCAACCTGCAATGGATATTCAGTAACAACATAAGTCCGATAGCCTTGACCATCGATATTGTATTTTGCTGATGAAAATTTAATCTTATCAGGAGTTGCCCAGTTGATAAACTCTGAAAAAGGCATACTCTCAAGTTCGCGCTCATTAAACTCCCTATTATAGTTGGCGCGCAAGAATACTGCAAGTTCACTGCCCGTCAATCTCTTAGTGGTAACAGGAGTTAAAGAAGATGCAAGCTGTGTTGCCATACCACTTATAGTATTGTCAAGTGCTTCAAGGTCTTTACCGAGTACTACAAGATAGAAATAATCTTTATAGATTTTGTTTGTTCTATTCCTGTCCTCAATGAAAGCAACTCTCTCTTCTAGAATTGGAGCTCTAGCATCAACCTCTTCTTGTGACATCTGTCCTTCAAACTGTTGATCTAGAAGTCTATCATACTTTTTGTTTTCATTGTATATGTAACTATCTAGCACCATTGCTTTATTGACTTTTACAAGTTCACAAACTTGATTATCATCAAGTCGTCTTAAAGCATTACCAAAACCAATGTCAATAACATTGTTTTGACTATATTCATTTAATAGGTCAAAAAGAATTGGCTTTACTTCCAAAACTTCTGCGTAATAATTGCCATAGGCAATGCATCTATCTTGATAAATTGACTGGAAAGGAATGATATCTTTAATATTCCCTTTGCCTTTCTTATCAACTTTTACATATTTTTTCTTTTGCATCGAAAATCTTGCAAGGTGCATAAGAGTTACATAAAATCTGTCACTGTCGGCAAGTTTAAAAAACAGTGATAAAGCAAGTATCGCCCAGACCATTGCAACCCAGATATGACCTGAAAAGTTTGATGCTGCAAGTACGATTAAAATTACAACAGCAATCACGCCAATAATAAGGTCGACAGCTGTGACGCCCTTCATAAACTCAAGTTTTACTTTGGTTCTTCTAGGTATAACTCTAACCATATTTTACCTCGCTAACTTATTTTACTACAAAATACATCAAAAATACAAATAAATTCAACTAGATTTTTATATTTTTTTAAAAAATATATAAAGTAAAAATAAAAATAAAAATCGAAAAAATGTGCATGTTTCAAATTCCACTGTTTAATAAAAAAAATTGAAAAATAAAAGAATAAAAAATAAAAATCGACAAAAAAATCGATTTTTAATTCAATATTTTTAGTTTTTTATTAATTTTTAGATATTTTTATATTTTTTATCATTTTTTGTAATTTAATTGAAAATTTATTTACTATAATAACTTAATAATGAAATCTTGTTGTGCTTTTTTGCTTTGTTTATTGTTTTTGCACTGATCACCTCGTCTTTTTTGGCTACAAGTTCATTGTTATAGCCTAAAATGTCACAGGTCATCTTTCTTCCTATTAAACTTTCTTGATTTGCAATTATTTTGTAGGGATTGCTGTAAGCAAAAGAGTTTTCGTTTTTTTGAAAATCGCTGATTGTTACCTTTGGCAAATCTTCGCTATTTTCTATTTTAAAAATAGGCATGGCTTTTCTTTTTTTATGCAAACCAAAAATCAAATATTTATCACTAGACGAATAGATATATCTAGGTGAAAATTGGCATAAGTCGGTCACTATTGCACGAATATTAAATCTATCCAAATATATGTCTACAACTCTTCCAAGCGTCTTTCCGTTTTTATCAAGCACAATTTTGCTAATAGGATTGTTGAAATCTTCCTGCAACGAAAAAGATAAATCTTGTTTCGACCGAGTCATGATACAATCTTCAGCTATTGCACAAATCTTGCCTATATCGAGAAGAAATATTTGCTCACTTTCTTCATCTACAACGACAAGAGATGTAACTTTTGAATATGTTTCATCTATACTAACATTTAAAACATAACCAACCAAACTTCCTTCTTCTATTGTAATAATCTTTTTTGAAATATAATCGCTCAACTTTTCCATGCTATAACATACTTACAAAATTACACAAAAATGACATACTTACAAAAATAGACACTATTCGACATATTATTCTTCTTTTTAAAATTTAAAATCAAAGAGAGTATTTTAATTGTGATAAAATCTTGACAAAATTTAATCTTTGTGTTATTCTTGAGTTCATGGAAAAGATTAAAAAAATAACAAAAGATATGATTATTGATGATGTCATCGCACTAGACGAAAATCTTGGCGATGTATTTATGGGTTTCGGTATGCACTGCATATTTTGCCATTTTGGACTTGAAGAAACGGTTGAAGAAGCTGCAAGTGTACATGAAGTAGATGTAGACTTTCTTGTAAAAAAACTAAATGAAGTATATGAGCAAGATATGAAAAACAAGTAAAAATATTCACACTAAAACTTAATTGTCTTGCCTAATCAACTTGTATTTTAAATTCAAAAATAATAAAAAAACTTATAAAAAATCATGCAATATTTTGCAACACGTCAAATTTCTTGCATGATATTTTTATTCTATTTCTATTTTAAACTATATAAATTTTGTGAAGATTACATAAATTTACATTATTTTTTTAAATTTTATGGATTTTTTTATAAAATCTGAAGCAATCAATATAAATTATCTAGATTTTCTTTGATTTTGCTAAGCATGATGTCTATACCCTTTTTAAACTTTGTTGATATCAAAACTTCATTTTGTTTTAGTAAGATTGGTTTAGATAAAAGATCACATTTATTATATACTACGATCCTATTATCTGTTGCACCAAGGCTGTCAAGGAGATCATTTGTCACCTTCATGTTGGACTCGAACTCTTTCATACCATTTTCTTCTTTTTGCAATGAAATATCGACAACGTGGAGTATAAGATCAGCACTTGTCGCTTCTTCCAAAGTTGAAGAAAAGGCATCAACTAGTTGATGTGGAAGATCACTTATAAAGCCAACAGTGTCTGTGAATATCGCTTGAGTGCCATCGGAAAATCGAAATTTTCTAGAGAGTGTATCAAGGGTTGCAAAATATTTATCATCTGTATATATCTCTTCTTTGGTCAAAGTCTTAAGCAGAGAAGATTTTCCACTATTTGTATAACCTACAAGTGCAACAAGTGGCAAATTGCTATTGAGACGATCCTTTTTAGTAA
>CALVNK010000041.1 GCA_944349615.1 uncultured Clostridia bacterium | reverse complement strand
CCCAAAAATCTTACGATTTTCGGGGTACCCCATGGAAAGTGGCTAAGCCACTTTTTCGAGCCTTGCCTCGCTTGTTTTTCTACAGTCTGTTAATTTGTTGACACACTGAATCGCTATTTTTTGTAGCGATTTTTTTGTTTAAAGTAAACTTTGTAATTGTCTATTTATTTTATAAAAACAATCATTTATTCCGCTTTATTTTTAACAATAAATTATTTTATAAAATTCGGTATATTTTATTAATATTTAGCCATAATTAAATTACAAGGTGGTTACACCTTGAATAATAGGGAGGTGAAAACTATGTTTGGTAAAAATTCCAAAATGGGCAAGTCTGCTAAAAGTGGCAAGATGTCTACAAAAAACAATGTAGAGGCATCAACTGAAACTAAAAATTGCGGATCAAGAAGTTCTGCAAGCAGATCTAACAGTGCCAAAAACTGTAAATAGTTTTCTGCCAAAATAGAAGAAGGGATAACCCTTCTTTTATTTTTGTAAATGATAGATTTAAAATTATAATTTAAAAATATCATAGATTATAAATTAAAAATTAATTAGTAATAGAATTTTATTTTTATTCTATATTTATTCTTTGAATAAGATTTGTAGATAACTTTTCAAAAGTTATTGAAATTGATGTGCCAAGATTAGTATCATTTTGTGAAATTGAGTATGTCGAATTTGAGCCAAATAGTGTTCTAGTAAGGGTAGTATTGAAATTTAAGGTATAGCTTTGTGTTGAATGACTTCCATCTGTATAATTGATCGAAATTTGCAGTTGGAAGGTAAAAGAGTTCGAGCCTGTTTCATCTCTAAAACATACAACGCTTGTTTTATCTGTTTCTAATATTCCATTTTCTAGATTGCCTGATAGTTTAGTTGAATATATATTACTACCATCTTCTACTGTTGCACTGAGTAGGACAACATCCAGTGAAGCGACATCGCTTGGTAGTGTTGCTGAAATTTGAGTAATTGAGGCATACATCATTTGACTTGGACTTTGTTCTGCAAATATTGCTGTATAATTTCCTTGAGTTGATTCATTATATGTGAGATTTAGGTTCGGATTAGTTGACACTATCGTTCCATCATTATGAACCCAGCACAAGAACGGATTAGTTTCAGCATTCTTTTCTCTTGCAGTCAAGGTGATCTTTGTGCCTTCGGAAAGACTTTCATTTTGCACGCCATCAATAGAGCCAAGTTGAGCATCACTTGGCAGTGCACTGATCGTGAAATACGCAGTTTCACCACATGCACTAAGAAGAAGCAGTGATAAAAACAAAACAAAAACCAAAAATATTTTTATGAAACTTTTCTTTTTTAATGCAATTTTCATTTCAACAAAATCCTTTCTATATTAATATTAACAATTATTTATATTATTTGTCAAATTATTTTATTTAAATTCAGAAATTCGAGTGTATTTTTTAAATGCTTGCATAAAATACTTTGTGAAGGAGTGACTATGTGGGAGTTTTCCATCAACTTGAAAAAAGAGAATTTTGATAATGCAAGTTTAATATTCAATTATTTAAATAGTACGGTAAAGACATTCAAGGGCGTATTAACTGAACATGAAGAAAATGGTTATGTTAGTATTTTAGTAGGTGTTGAGGACGAATATAAAGAAAACATAAAAAGCATGATAAGTTCTTGTATTGTTGAAATTATTTGCAACAAATACAAGTGGAATTTTTTAAACAAAAAACTAAATCTTCCTATTCAAAATAATATAGGTCTTTTAGCATTTAAAAAAGCACTTTTAAATTTTGACAAAGAAACAGATCGATTTATCGTCAAGAAAAACTTAGTGCTTGAGAGGGATATATTTTTGGAGTCTTTTTTCTATTTTAAACTTGCCCCGCTAAAAAATAAATGGCAAGAGCTAATCACCTTGTCAAATGAAAACAGAGATTATCTTGTATGTAAGGATAGTTTTATTGATTTATTAAAGTTTTTAGTTGATAATTTGGATATTGAAGAAGATGAAATAAGTGTTATAAAAGAAAAGAATAGTTATAAAATTTTGCTTGATGATAAAATTCAATATATTGAAAATCCCTTGACAGAGGAGCAGGTTGTATCTTCGGTAATTGATTTATCTCCACAAAAAATAAATCTTTATTTTGATGAAAATTCACAGGCGATAACTTTGCTCGAAAAACTTTTTGCGGATAGAATAGTGAAAAGCAGTTTGGATAATAGGGTTAACAATATCAAAAAAATTAAATTAAATTAAAAATTTGTTGACAAAGTGTCATTTATAGTCTATAATATTAATAGACTTGGAGTGATAGACAAGTAGCAACATTTGATGTGTACAGAGAAAGATTGGTTTGGTGAAAAATCTTGACTAAAATGCTTGTGAAACCACTGTCATGATGATGGGTTTTTTCAAGAGTGGCATAAAAGTTTTTTATGCAATTAAGGTGGAACCGCGGTTTTATCAATCGTCCTTAAATTTTTAAGGGCGTTTTTTTTATGAAAAATCACTGTTTTGTGATGCATGTCTACAAAAAAACGTTTTGAAAGAATTTTAAAAGGAGAAAAATTATGGAAATTGTAGAAAAAAAAGATGAAGAACTTCAAAAGTCAAGACATTCACTTGCACATGTGCTTGCAAAAGCACTTGTTAGCCTTTATCCTAATACAAAACTTGCAATAGGACCTGCGATTGAGGATGGTTTTTATTATGATATTGAGCTTGACAAGTCAATTACAGCCAATGATTTTCAAGATATTGAAAAAAAGATGAAAGAAATCATTAACAAGGGTGAAAAATTTGAGAAAAAGGTAGTCACTAAAGAAGAGGCACTTAAATTATTCAAGGATAATGTTTATAAAACAGAAATCATAAATGAACTCAAAGATGGCGAAGAAGTTTCTATCTATTATCTTGGCGAAGATTTTTTTGACTTGTGTCGTGGTCCTCATGTTGAATCATGCACAAAATTACAGAATTTTGGGTATAAAATTCACAGTATAAATGGTGCATATTGGCGTGGTAACGAGAAAAACAAAATGTTACAAAGAGTTTATGTCTATGCATTTAGAACTAAAAAGGAACTTGCTGAATATATTGCAAAACTTGAAGATGCAAGAAAGCGTGATCACAATAAACTTGGACGAGAATTGCAACTATTTACTACTGTCGATTACATTGGGCAGGGACTTCCTATTCTTCTTCCAAGAGGTGCAAAGGTTATACAACTATTGCAAAGATTTGTCGAAGATGAAGAGGCAAAGCGAGGCTGGCTTTTGACTAAAACTCCATTTATGGCTAAGAGTGATCTTTATAAGATTTCAGGACATTGGGATCACTACAAAGATGGCATGTTTATTCTAGGTGACGAAGAAAAGGATAAAGAAGTTTATGCACTTCGTCCTATGACTTGTCCATTCCAATATCAAGCATACTTAAATCAGGCAAGATCATATAAAGATTTACCCTTAAGATATAACGAAACATCAACTCTATTTAGAAATGAAGCTAGTGGTGAAATGCACGGACTTATAAGAGTGCGTCAGTTTACTATTTCTGAAGGGCATTTGATGTGTAGACCTGATCAACTTGAAGAGGAGTTTAAGAAATGTCTTGAACTTGCGATCTATATGCTTAAAACGCTTGGATTATATGAAGACGCATCATATAGATTTTCACAATGGGATGAAAACGATAAAGAAAAATATATTGGAACTAAAGAGCAGTGGGATGAAGCTCAAAGCTCTATGAAGAAAATTCTTGATCATCTTGGAATTCCTTATGTTATAGGCATTGGAGAAGCTGCTTTCTATGGACCTAAACTTGATATTCAAATAAAGAATGTGTTTGGAAAGGAAGATACTCTAATTACTATCCAAATAGATCAAATGCTTGCCCAAAAATTTGGTATGGAATATACCGATAGCGATGGAAGCAAGAAAATTCCTTGCATAATTCATAGGACTTCAATTGGCTGTTATGAAAGAACTCTTGCATACCTAATTGAAAAATATGCAGGTGCTTTCCCTGTATGGCTTTCACCTGAACAGGTTAAGGTGCTTTCTTTGACAGAAAGAAATAATGACTATGCAAGTGAGATAGTTGAAAAGTTGAAAGAAGAAGGCTTGCGAGTAGAGGCAGACCTTAGAAATGAAAAAATAGGGTATAAAATACGAGAAGCCTTGAAAATGAAAATTCCATATTTAATTATCGTTGGCGACGAAGAAGAAAAGAATGGTACTATTTCTTTGCGCGGGCGTGGAAATGAAAATAAATCTGGGCTGAAATTGTCGGAATTTATCGAAAGAATTGAAAATGAAATAAAAACTAAAAAAATCTAGTCTAAAATGTTTTGAAATTAGATATAATTATGTTAAGATTACAAAGTAAATTTAAGGAGGAAAGATGGACGCAACACAAATTATTTTAATAGTGTTTATTGTGCTTTTGATTATTATTTATCCAATTCTTGTGTCGTCAAAGAACAAAAAAGAAAATCAAAGAATGCAAGAACAAACAAATTCACTAAAACGCGGAGATAAGGTACTGACAGCTAGTGGTATCTATGGCACGATTGTTGATCTTCATAGAGATGGAGATAAAACAATTGTTACAATTGAAACAGGCGTGGATAAAACAAAAGGTTATATGTCAATTGACGCTTATGCTATTTATACTGTATTTAGAGATGAGCAAAATGCAGAATTAGAAAAGATAGAAGACGCAAAGCCTGAACAAGAAACAAAACCACAAGAAAATGAAAGTGCAGATGAAAAGCCACAAGTTGAAGAGCAGGCTGATACCACAGAAACTCAAGACACAGTAAAAGTTGAATTGAGAGCTGAAAGCGAGCAGGAACCTGCTGTTCAAGAGAGTGACGCTATAGTCGCCACAGAAGAAAATCAAGTCGAAGAGAAAAAAGAAGAAAAAGAAAAATCTAAAAAGAAATCTAGAAAGAAAAAGAATGATTAATCTTTAAAAAATAAAGCGATTAAATTCATATTTGATTTTGATCGCTTTTTTTAATGCAATATTTAAGAAAATTTTAGAATAAATTTTATATTTAATTATTTCTATAGCCTTTTAATTTCATAAAAAAGTCATTTTTTTAGTAAGACAAGCATATTTTATCGTGAAGATATAATTAAATGTATAAAATTATCAAAAGGAGTCAAATATGAAATTGAAAGCAAAAACTAAACCCGAAAGAAAAGAAAATCCCTTGTTGAAAAGTATTTTGAAGGGTAGTTTGATTGCGCTATGTGTTTCTTTAATTTTAGTGCTTGTTTTCGCATTCTTATTAAAGTTTACAGATGTGCCTGACTCAATTATCACACCAGTCAATCAAGTTATAAAGGGTGTCAGCATATTTTTAGGCGTATTTATCGGGCTTAAGCGTTCAAAAGAATTGGGACTTGTAAGTGGACTACTTATTGGTTTTATTTACACTATCGTGGCATTTTTAGTGTTTAGTGCCTTATCAGCAAGCTTTTCTATAGATGTAACTTTGCTTACAGATATTGTGTTCGGAGCTATAATTGGTGCTATTTGCGGTATAATATGTGTAAATATTAAAAAAACTACAAATTAAAACATTATTTTGTTTGACATCGTCCTTTTAATTCTTTATAATTATGAGAGTAGTTTAATTAACTATTTTGATAATGCTTTCAATTAAAAGGATTTTTGTTAAATGTTAAAGAAAAATTCTATAATATCATTTGTTCTACTTGTTATTATCGCAGTTTTAGGCATACTACTTTGTGTATGTCCTTTTGCTGTTCCTGCATCTACCGATAATTATAATGGCTTTATTCAAGCTATTCAAAAGGGTATGGAACTTGAAGGTGGAGTAAGTGCCATCTATCAAGTGGATAGTTCTTCAAGTGGAGATTCAATTGCTCAAACGATAGATAATAATATATCAAAAATAGAAAATATGTTTAATGTACAGGGATATACTGAGGTATACGCTGTAAGACAGGGTGACGATAAAATAAGAGTGGTTGCATCCGGTGCAAATCAAACTGATTCAGCATTTACAAATTTTGCAAATCCACAAAATCTTTATATTACCTTAGATCAACTCTCTGATACGGTAACTTCAGCTACAACCTATATAACTTCAGTAGATATTCAAAGTGCAACTCCAACCTATGATTATGAATCACAATCTTATGTAATTGAGCTTTCATTTAATCAAATTGGACGCGATAGAATTGCTGAAATGAAAGATGATGCTGATTTGACAAACAGGACAACTGCATATCTTTATTTGGGTGAATTATCGACTGATAGCTATTGGGCAGAAGTTTCTGTAGATGACCTTGGCAATGGTGTGCGTATAAGTGCAAGCAGTGATGGGGCATACTCAGACTCAACTTCAAGCAGTTCTCAAGTTCTTGAGATGGCTTATTCAATAGTTAGTAGCTCTATTTCGCAAGACATATCTTTAATTCAAGCGAGTGCTTTCTCTGCAGTATGGGGACAAAATACAGAGCTTTATATTGGAATAGTTTGTCTTATTATTGTAATTCTTGCTCTTGCTTTCATGTGGTTTAGATATGGATCACTTGGTCTAATTGGGAATTTATCGAACATATTCTATCTTATTATATTCCTATTCTTGATGCAGTCAATTCCTTTTATTACATTGACTTTAGCAGGGGTTATTGGCTGTATAGTTGCATTCTTGATTGCAGTGACAGCAAATGCAATTATATTTGAAAAGATAAGACAGGAATATGCCATTGGAAAGAAAATTCACCTTGCGTGCAAGGGTGGACAAAGACAAGCATTGTGGCCAATACTTGATAGCCACTTTATGATAATGCTCGCTTGCATTTTTATTTGGATATTTGCTCCAGCAAGCTTAAAGAGTTTTGCCTACACCATTTTCTTTGGTGCGATTGTTTCATTATTCTCATCGCTTGCACTGACAAGATGGTTTATTAGTCTTTATCTTCCACTTAACAGCACAAAAGCATACAAAATGCGACTTTATCGTGATCCTAAGACAAGAGAGATAAAAGACGATAAAGTAAATATCGAAAATAATATAGAAAATCAAAAAGATGTAGAAAATGCGATTGAAGATAGTTCAGGAGCAGGCGATATTACTGCAAAACCTCTCAATGAAGGGGGTGATAACTAATGACTAAGTCTAAATATAAAATGAAAAAACCTTATGATTTAAAATTACAAGACAAAGTGATGAATTCAAAGTTTAATCTTTGCAAAAATTTCCTTTACTTTTTAATTGCGCCACTAATTATCATGCTTGTTGGCATAATTTTAGTGTCGACAGTTGGCTTTAATCTTGGTACTGATTTTTCTGGTTATAGCACATTTAGAGTATATGTAAACAGTCAAAATGATTTTGGCGAAAATTTTGCTAGTTATGACTTAGATAATGCAGAAGATTATAAAGCCGTTAAAAGTATAATTGAAGGTGCTTTTGATGCTCAAAATTTAGATATTGTATCTTATAAAGTAACAACGATGAATATTGATGATTATCTTATAATAGATGGTCAGGCGATTGAAATAGATTTTGTAAATACGATATCAAGTGAAAATAGACAATTGCAAAATGAAAATCTGCGCGAAGGTATTCTTACGGCATTTGGTTATCAAAATGATTATCCACTAGCAGTAAGTACGGTAGACTATGTGCAGCCAATGCAATCTTTTAATTATATGATCACACTTCTTGCGGCTATTGTCTTTGCGATTGCTATAAGCATGATTTATCTTTCAATACGATACAATGCCTATGCATTTGTTTCAACAATCATGGTATGCGCTATCGATATCTTGAGCGTGTTGTCACTATTGCTTATTTGCCGGGTAGTTGTTTCAATGACTATTGGAATTATTGTATTATCAACTTTAATTCTAAGTCTTCTAAATATATTTGTTCACTATAGTAAGATGAAATATAATATTAGAACAGATAAATTTGCTGAGAAAAGAACTATTAAGGTTTCAGAACTTTCAGCAAAAGAGCTTTTAGTAAAAAAGACTATGATGTATATTTGCTTAATATTATTCAGTATAATTATGATTGCAATTTCAGTTCCTGCTGTTAGACAGGTTGGACTTGGACTTCTAATCAGTGTTATTGTAACTTATTATACATCAACTTTCATTTTGCCAGCTTTTGTAGGAACAATCTATAAGCAAAAGAAGAATTAAAAATTTAGCGGGATAAAGTTTTGCGATTTTGCCCGCTTTTTTATTATAATTAAGATAATAATATATTTTATATAATTTTTACTTGCAAAAATAAACGATTTATGCTATACTTTCAAAGTCATTGGACAATATGCACCTATAGAATATTCTCTTACAGTTGCCAAAACCATTTTGTGAGCCAAACTATATTTCACAATTTGCAAGAATTTCTAAAAATTCTGAGGTCGTAAGAAGGAGATTGAAAACTATAGGGAAGGACAAAAAACAAAAGGAGGAAAATTAAAATGTCGGTTATTTCAATGAAACAACTTCTAGAAGCAGGCGTTCATTTTGGTCACCAGACTAGAAAATGGAACCCTAAGATGAAAAAATTCATTTTTACTGCACGAAATGACATTCATATCATCAATCTAGAACAAACCTCTGAGCAAATTGACAAAGCTTATCTATTCATTCGCGATGTTGTTGCCAGCGGAAAAAGCGTACTCTTTGTAGG
The DNA here is from genome assembly GCA_944349615.1 of uncultured Clostridia bacterium. Lineage (GTDB taxonomy): Bacteria > Bacillota > Clostridia > Christensenellales > UBA1242 > Caccovivens. The sequence continues at coordinate 1,802 of CALVNK010000041.1, read as the reverse complement.
AACAAAGAAACAAGCACAAGATGCAGTTAAAGAAGAAGCAGAAAGATGTGGAATGTATTATATCAATTCACACTGGCTTGGCGGTCTTTTGACAAACTTCAAGACTATCAAATCAAGAATAGAAAGACTTAACAAGCTCAACCAAATGGAAAAGGTTGGCGAATTTGACCTTTTACCTAAAAAGGAAGTTACTATCCTTAAGACTGAAAGAGATAAACTTGAGAAAAATCTCGGCGGCATCAAGGAAATGAGAGAACTCCCTGGGGCAGTTATCTTAGTTGATCCTAATGTTGAGCACATTTGTGTTAATGAATGTAAAATTCTTGATATACCTATGGTTGCTCTTTGTGATACAAACGGCAATCCAGATGGAATTGACTATGTAATTCCTGGAAATGATGACGCGATTAGAAGTGTTAAACTTATTATCGCAGGTCTTGCAGATGCTGTTATTGAAGCTAGAGAAGGCGTTTCAATGAAGAAAGAAAGTGATGATCAAGATGAAGATATTGACATCGAGAAAGTTCTTGCAGAAACAAAGCCTAATTTGGAAATCGCTGAAGCAGGTGAAGAAAATAAAACTAAGAAAAATTCTAGAAAAAAACCTTCTAAAAAGAAAGTAGAAAAGAAAGAAAAGCCAGCTGAAGTTAAAGAAGAAAAAGCTGAGGAAAAGGCTGAAACTGAAACAAAAGCAGAAACAAAATCTGAAGAAGAAGGAGAATAATTATGAATTTTACAGCTAAAGATGTTGCACTTTTGCGTGCAAAAACAAATGCAGGCATGATGGACTGCAAAAAAGCATTAGTTGAATGTGATGGTGATTTTGAAAAAGCTACAATTTGGCTTCGCGAAAAGGGAATTGCCGCTGCTGCAAAAAAACAATCACGCATAGCTTCTGAAGGAATTGTTACTTCATATATCCATATGGGTGGAAAAATTGGAGTACTTGTTGAAATCAATTGTGAAACTGATTTCGTTGCCAAGACTGAAGCCTTTCAAGAAATTGGACATGATGTAGCATTACAGATTGCCGCTGCTGCGCCAAAATATGTTAGAATTGAAGAAGTTCCTGCAGAAGAACTTGAGCAAGAAAAAGAGATTTTGCGTAATCAAGCTCTTAATGAAGGAAAACCTGCTCAAATCGTTGATAAGATGGTTGAAGGTAGAGTTAAAAAATTCTATCAAGATGTATGCTTACTCGAGCAATCTTTTGTAAAAGATCCAAGCAAGACTATTCAAGAATATATCAATGAAAAAACACTTCAAATCGGAGAAAAAATCTCTATTAGAAGATTTGCTAGATTTGAAATGGGTGAAGGTCTTGAAAAACGCAATGACAATCTTGCTGAAGAAGTTGAAAAACAAATCAACAACAAATAAACATTATAAACCTATAGAAAAAATCTATAGGTTTTTTATTAAATATAGTTATATTATCGAAAGCTATTATTTAAAAAAATTAAATATATATTACAAAAAACCTAATTATTAAGGTAGTTTATTTTGATCTTATAATTAAAAGTCATTTTTTATGTTAAATCATTTGCAAAAATTTATAGATTATAGTAAAATAGGACATAAAGGAGATTATATGAACGAACAAATTGAAGAAGTTATGCTAGAACTTGAAGAGGAAATTGAAAAAGCGATAAATCATCAATTAAATGAATATATTATTATTCGTGCAGGTAGAGCCAATCCTCATATTTTAGATAAGGTTTTTGTGGATTACTATGGTGTACCTACACCTATCAAAAATATGGCTAGTATAACCGTTCCGGAAGCAAGAATTCTTGCTATAT
>CALVNK010000040.1 GCA_944349615.1 uncultured Clostridia bacterium | reverse complement strand
GTCCAAGATGACAAGGGCTACACTCCACTTATGTATGCAATTATGGATCATAATTTTGATATTGTAGAGTTTTTAGTGAAAAATGGCGCGGACATCAATCTTTGCAACTTTAAAGGACAATCTCCGCTCAAGATTGCCTATAAATATGATAATAAAAAGATCGCATCCTATCTGTTAGAAAAAGGAGCACTTGATAAGAATCTAGAAGATAGAAAACAAGATAATATTGATAAAATTTAATATAACGATTTTTAGGGAACCCGCGTCTCACCCACTGTGGGTTCGACTCCCATCGTTAAGTTATTTTTGGAAAAACGGCATTACCGCCGTTTTTTCTCTTGGTGTGGAAGATGGGAGTCGAACCCACACGGTATTTTGTATCTACCATTGGAACCTGAATCCAACGCGTCTGCCATTTCGCCACTTCCACATATTAGAATTAAAGAAAGAGTGCCTTTCTTTAATTCATTAAATCAATTCAACCATTGCATAATTTGGCAGTATTTCGTCTACCTTCACTTTGTCGGAAATCTCTACACCAGCAATGACCAATATTTCATTTCCGCTTGCAAGAACAGGAAGCTGGTCACGCAGTCTTAAAGGCACTTTTTTATCGATAAGGTAAGATTTTAATTTCTTACTTCCTCCACCAAATTTGGTAAAGACATCGCCGTCCTCTCTATATCTCCAAACCGCATCTTTAGGCAGTTTTCTGTAGTCGAAGATCAGTTGTCCTTCTTTTGCCTTAAAATCTTTAACCCTTTTCACAATCAAAGTCTTGCCGTTTGGCAAATCAAATTCTCCGCTTTTATATGGAATATTGATTTTTTTGATCTCAACATGTTTGTTTATAATAGTGAGATAATCATATTCTTTTATAGCGCTTGCCTCAAATGGGAGTGAAACTCGCTTTCCATTTTCGCCATAAAGTGCCAGATTAAAGATTGCATCAATATGTTTTTTCTCAATATCTTTTTTTATCCCTATTGTTTTAAGGCAATTGAAGAATATTCTAGTCATGATCGCTTTATCAAATAGAAAATAGGATAGTGGAATTTTTGCTGTCTTGTCTTCAAATATGCAAGCATCCATGTTGATTTGCTTGTTTATGAAATCGTCGTCCTCTTTGACCATAGCGCCAAAATTTACAATTGCATTCACGGCATTTGGCCAGCGTGAGGTAATTTCTTTTAAGACAACATTTCTAACAAAGTTTCTATTGTATGAATTGTCTTGATTTGTATAATCTTCTACAAAGTCGAGATGATTTTCATTGCAATATTCAAGTATATCATCTTTAGAAAAATCAAGCAAGGGTCTAATAAAGACATTTTCGCTAATATAAGGCATACCTAGTACTCCTGCACTGCCACTACCTCTAAAAATGTGCATAAGTATGGTTTCTGCTTGGTCTTGTCTATGGTGAGCAAGTGCTATTTTGTCAACAAGCCCTTTGCGAATAAGAGCCCTAAACACACCATAGCGTGCCTCTCGCGCACCTGTTTCAAGGCTGACCCCCTTTTCTTTTGCAATTTTAGGAGCGTCAACTTTGAATTTATAAAATCTTACTCCAAACTCGCTTGCTTTTTCTTTTACAAATTGAACATCAAGAGCGCTATTTTCACGAATAGAGTGATCGATAGAAATTGCAACGACTTCAATGTCAAGTTCTCTTTGCAATTTGCTTAGTGCGTACAAAAGAGCAATAGAGTCACTCCCGCCACTACAGCCTACACCTATAATATCGCCACTTTTTACAAGATTATTTTTTCTAATTGTTTCTAAAATATTCAGCATAACAATCTCCTTATTCATTATTTATTAATATATGAATTCTGTAAGTATATTATATCCTTTTTTTGTGTTATGTGCAATACTTAGAGCAAAATTAAATAAAATATTTTTTATTTTTTTAAAAAAATACAGTTAAAAAATCACAATTATCAAAAAAAACTTAAAATTTGCAAAAAAAGAGCGATTTTTGAATAAAAAAAGAGAAAATTTTCTCTTTTTTTCAACTCTTAAATAATCTTAACAACAAGCACTGTCATATCGTCAACTGCATAGCCATTGTTGTTTGCAAGTGCTCGATCCAAAATGGTGTCTGCAAATTCTTGCGGATTAGCACTTTTTATGGTTAAGATGAAATCTTTGAATTCGCCATCACTTGCAAAACTATCGTTGATACCATCTGAGCAAATTATGATAAAATCCTTTTCATTAAGCACAATTTTTCTGGTAAGCGATTTTGCCTGATCTAAAACTCCAATAGGAAGCGCGCCTCCCTCAACAATATAGCAACCTTCTTTGCCTCGTATATATGAAGCATTTGCCCCCATCTTGACAAAGTCTGCAATTCCGCTTTTTAGATCGACAATGCAGATATCCATGGTAGAAAATATATCTTCATTTTCAAGATTTAAAAGTTTGTTGACAGACGATAAAATTGTTTCATTGTCAAAACCAGCTTTGTAAAAGCTTTCAATAAGTCCTATTGCCGTTTGAGATTTTTCGCCAGCCTTTTCTCCACTGCCCATGCCATCACAAATAGCAAACATGAACTTTTCGCCATCAAGTCTAATGATGCTGTGGCTATCTCCAGAGATTGTACCACCTGTTTTTGCTTGACTTGCAAGTCCAAATACGCAATCATAGATAGGCGCTGTCTTTAAATTCACATTTACAAGCCCTGCCTTTGCAGTTGGATAGACTTCATATATCGTCATTTTATGATTACAGATTTTGGACACTATATTTTGAAATTTGAGTTTGTTGACATCTTCTTCACGCACTACTGCGCAAACTAGAGTGGTCTTTGCATCCTTTTCGTATACCACAACATCTTGGCAGATGATATTGTTTGCTGTAAGCTCGTCAATAAGCCTTGTCTCCCTTGCCGAGTCAAAGGATACAAGTGCGTCAACCTCGTTTGACAGCGTCTTCATAAGTGCACTTATTCCATATAATTGATCGGATATCAAAAGTTTGCTTGTGTCGACATTGCCGACAAGTTTTGAATACGACTTATACTGACTTGTGAGCGTGTTGACTTCACTAATAAGATAATTTGCCTTATTACACCGAGAAGATAAGTAACTTGGAAGATCCAAAAAGTTGATTTTGCCACGCTCTAGTGCAATGGTTACAAGTTCTTTAAACACCTTTTTGGTGTCTTCATTGAAAGTTCTGTGACAATGATTGTGCTCTGGACAATTTTTACATATCGAATTTTTGATCTCTTCATAGAGCATATTTTTGATTTCATCGTCAGACATCTGGCTTTTGATAAGTTTGCGAAAGACGCCGTTCATGTCGTAAAAGACCTCGCTTAAGTTGTCAAGTCGCCTTTTAAGTACCTCTCTATTTCTATTTATAACGCTCTTTATGGCAAGTCTATCTGATGACACAGAGAGCATGATTGCGAGACTTTTAAAGAGCGACTTTGGGAAAGCTAGGAATGCCACCGCTGAGATAAGCAGTGGAAGCGCCTGCAGATAATCATAACTATAGTACAGATTAAAGTAAAAGCCGATCAGTGCTTCGGCAAGGATTAGGGCAAGAGCAGAAAATAGCCTATTTTGCATTTTAAAAATGATTACAAATAGTGCCCATATCACAAATGGTGCAATCATGACAGCATTGCTATTTGGAAGAAGTGAGCCTATCCCCATAATACAGGCAAAAGAGAGTGGATAGATTGCCTGTGCTGAATAGGAAAGCGTTAAAATCATCAAACTTACAAAGAGTTTTAAGAAAGAAAATCCAAACAAATCGCTGTTTGTCAGTCCTGCACTAATTGCCATAAGCACAATTGCGCCACAAATGATTTCAAAAAGCGTCAATTTTGATGAAAATCCGCGAATAATAAGTGCTTCTAAAATCACTACTGCAAGATATAGGAAAACTATACCTAAAACAACACTGAGTGCAATATATATAGGATTGCCTGCATTCAATATATTGAGAACTATGTAACTTGTTTGGCTGACTAGGGCAAGTGCAAACATTTCAACCTTTTTTATAGGTTTCTTTGCAAGTACATGGATATAGTATGGAATTGTCAAAACCGCCACCGTTGTCAAGCAGATAATGATATCGTAAAGGGTGTGGAAGGAAGCAAGATAGCCTATTATGTAACTTGGCACGAGAAGCCAAACTTTCTGATTTGCCCAAGCAAGTGCAAAGAGCATGCTGAAAGCGAAAGGATAGATTTCTCTCGATATTCCAGCCCGTGCAAGCAAAAAGAAAAGCAAGCAAAATACTATAAATTTTACTAGGATTACAAGTTTATATTTCATAGACTAATTATAAATCTTTTCATTTTCTTTCAAGATAATAAAAAAAGGCTATTCTGTCGAAAGCCTTCCTTTTTTTGTCGAATTGTTTTTTAGGTTAATTTTATAATTTAGTATTTTAATTTGAACGAATTGTTTTGTTTTTGCAATTCTTTACGCTTTACTTTTTCTTGCATCTATTGCGTCTAAAATGGTTTTAATAGTTTGATCTAATTTTAAGTTTTCTATAATTAGATCATAGCCATTTTTATAAGAGCGTTCAAACTCATTTCTGCTCATACGCAACTTTATTTGCTCACTGCTATCTCCTCTTTCAATCAATCTCTGTTTTAATACGCTGTCTTGCGCATCGAGAAAGATTGTTAAAATGTCGTAGCTATTAAAATATTTTTTAAGTGATTGACAGCCTTTGACATCTATATCCTTAAGATAGATTATATCTTCCTGCCTTAAAGCCTTTTCAAAAGCAGATTTAATCGTGCCATAGTAATTGCCGTGCACCATTTCATATTCAATAAAGTAATCTTGCTTAATATGTTCCTTAAACTGATCATCTGTAAGATATACATAATTCTTAAACTTTTTGTCGGTATCTCTTGGCGGTCTTGTTGTTGCCGAGCAGTACTCAAGCATTTTTATATCATTTCTTTTCTCTATCAAATTTTGAATAACTGTATTTTTCCCGCTGGCAGAGACTCCTGCAATTAAAACTAGCATATTTACTCCTAAAAATAGGTTATCATAAATTCTATAAAAAGTAAAGAAAAAAGTAAGTTTTAAAAAATAATGAGCTTTTTAAACTAACATTTGTTTATGCAATAATTTTTGCAAAATTCCTTATTTATTTTTAAAATTAGCTTTTTAATAAAAATTTTCACTTTTTATTTTAATTTTTGACAAAAAATTGTATAATCAAATAATGCTTTGTAATATGTGTCCAAGAAGATGCAATTGTGACCGCGAGAAGTCAAGCGGTTTTTGCAATGCTGGCGAGAAGATTGTAGTAGCCAAAATCATGGAAAATTTTATGTGGGAAGAGCCTTGCATTAGTGGAAAGAAAGGCGCGCTTGCCATATTCTTTTCTGGTTGCAACTTGCGTTGTAATTTTTGCCAAAACTATGAGATATCTCATATTATTAAAGGCAAAGAGTATTCGATAGAAGAATTTAAACAGTTATTAAACAGTTTTGACCTTGCCAAATATTCTTCTATAGATCTAATAACGCCAACGCAATTTTCAGAGCAAATTTATCAGTGTTTAAAAGATTTTAACTGTCCTATACCTATAGTTTGGAATAGCAGTGCATACGAAAATGTTTCTTCTTTACAAAAACTTGCTAGCGTCATCGATGTGTTTATGCCTGACTTTAAATTTTACTCTAAAGAAACATCTTTAGCACTTGCAAAATGTCCAGATTATTTTCAGGTTGCACTGCAGGCTATAAAAGAGATGACCAAATTAAAACCAAAGAATATCTTTAAAGATGGAGTGATGACGGAAGGAGTGCTTATAAGGCATTTAGTACTGCCATCTCTTTGTAAAGACAGTCTTGCAATACTTGATGCCATCAAGGCAGACATTGAAAACCCTTTTATAAGCTTGATGTGTCAGTTTACTCCCACCGAACATAGTACAATAAAATCACGTCTATCTCCGCTTGAGTATAAGATTGTGGTTAATCATGCACTTAAACTAGGCTTAGATCAAGGATATATACAAGATTTTGAATCTGCAAGCGAAAATTTTATACCTGACTTTTAAAACGTTTGACATATCTTTTGTTTTGTTTTACAATATAAAAAAGGATAGATTTATGAAAGGTATCAATGCATATTTAAAACGCAAGATGATGTTTGCAAGAATTCTTGGTATACTTGCCTGCCTTATTGCCTTGGCTGGAATTGTACTAAGATATCTAAATCTTTTTAACACATGGCTATGCCTTATTCTTATTTCATATTGCCTTGGTATAATCTTTACTTTCAACAGTAATCTTCAAAATGTAAAAGTTGGAAATCCTTGGCAAAGAGTAAATAGCATTTGTGCGGTTGTTATGTATATGCTCGTTACATTTTTAATAATATATGGATTTGTAGAAGGCATACTACTAACACAATTCTAAAAGATCGCTACTATAAAAACCATGTTTTGTAAATCGAAAAGCTTTACAAAACATGGTTTTATCTTTAAAATGATTAAAATTTAAATCAACATGATTTGGAAATTTAAAATTTTTAATTTAAAAATAGCCTTCTATTCTGTAGATATAAAAATCTTTGTTTCTTGCTGCAATAGTTCGTGTAAATGTGCCGGTAGATGCGGAAAATTCATATTTGCAATATTGCCCTGCTGTAAAAACATTACGATTTGTAGTAAGACTAAATCTCATAAAATAAAATTGCATAAAAGCTGTGTTATTTGTTTTTAAAAAAAATTCTAATTTCTCGACATCTGTTATTTTTACAAAAGCTTGTGCTTCGTAGCCATTTAAAGTTGCAAAAACTCTTAAATATTTATAAGTTGTAGTGTTTAAAATAACTGTATATCCTCCTTGCAAACCACTAGTAAATCCTAAATTTATGTTTACATCAGTGCTGCTTTTGTCATATATAACCTCAAAGGCTGACGAACTTGCACCACTTCCAATAGATTCGATCTGATCCTCAATTGTATCAACTCGCAAATCAAGACTATTTATAGAAGAGTTTGTATTATTGATGCTTGTCTGCAAGTTGTTAATTTGAGTAGTATACCCAGATACTCTTTCAGAAAGCATATTAGTGGTTGTTTGCAGGTTATATATATCGCCTGAATATCCGCTAACCTCGTCTGCATAACTCTCAACACTTTGTGCATATTCTGCAACATCACTCTGTAACGATGATACTGTGGTTTGCATTTGCGAAATTGAACTTGAAAAGCCTGCCACCGTTTCGTTTATGGTGGTCAGACTTATCTGTAAACTTGTGATATCATCATCAAGATCACCAACCTGAGTGTTTAAAGAGGTGATTTGAGAAGATAGTTCACTATCTGCGCTCTCAAGATCGCTGATATCTCCTTGAATACTGCTTACATTTTGATTAATGGTAGTGATTGAGTTTTGCGCCTGTGACAAACTTGTTTGAAGGGCTGAAATATTTGTCTCGGCTTGACTTAGTTGCGAGCTAACACTTGACAACTGCTGTGTCAACGAAGATATATCGCTTGTGTTTTCACCAAGTGTTGTGTCAATGCTTTCAACTGTATTTGATAAACCACTCACCGTTGTCTGAAGCTGTGATAATGCCGTTTCAATTTCGGTCAAGTTTTGACCACCACCTGTCTCTATCATATCTTGCAAAGCAGGGATGGTTTTAGTCTTTAAATACCATACTTCTTTCTTCAGTCTTTCAACTTCTCCAAATATATCTAACATATTTTCTCCTTATGCAACAATTTTAATAGTCTTTTACAATGTTTTCAACTTTGACTGCCACTTTTTTGTTTTTTAATTTCGAATAAGAAATGATACACAAAAAAATTAAGGAGAAAAATTAAAAAAAGACCTTATCACTCTTGACAAAAAGCAAAGAAAAGCGCATAATCTTCTTATGAGTTTTATTTTGTCAATTTTTTTAACTCTATTTTCGATAACTGCTCCATATAGCACAAATTATGCGCAGATCTTAGTAAACGCGTGCTATCTTTTTACCGCGCCATCTTTTGAAAGCGAAAAAGTGCTTGACTTGAGTAATGAAAAAATCATTTTAAAACAAAATGATTCAGTATTGGTGCTTGAAGAGAGTGGAGATTTTGCACTTGTTCAGATTGATAACACAATACGCGGATATGTATATAAATATTATCTTTCCTATGGTGAAAATATAGATGTATATCCAACTTTCAATGCCACAATACGCCATGATGATACGCGGGTCTTTAATCTTGATTATTCACAATCTAATATAGTTCTTGACAGCGGAACGAGAGTGTTTATATATGGTGGTTATGACGACAGAAATGAATATACAGCCATTCAATTTGTGGATGGAAATGGCACGCTCATACATGGCTTTGTACAGACAAGCAATATAAATCCAGATGGTGTCAGCTCTCTTCTCATAGTTGGCATCTCTATAATAGTTGCTTGCGTGACAATAATTTTATCAATAATTTTTATAAAAAAGAGTAGATCAAACAAAAAGAGTAAACCTTCAAAATAAAATATTTATTAATAATATTTTAATAAAAACAAAGTCATCTTTAAGATTAATTGTTTAAAAAATAATATAATTTAAAAAAAAACAAGCTTTTTTTGCAAATTTAAGCCGATTTTCCGTGATTTTTTGCAAAATTTTGCTTGTTTTTATTTAAAAATATAAAATTCGTATGTTATATTGTCACTTTTAATCTACTGCAAATTTTCAAGCAAAACCTTTTGAGCTTTGGAAAGTTCTTCAGAGTTTTGATTTATAACCTTATTCTTTGGATTTAATTTATCGTCATCATTATTATCCTTGTTTTCGTTTTCATCTCCTTCACTTTCAAAAGTTTGCTCTGATTCTTCGAAATGCGGTTCAAATTCGCTTACTGATTCTATCTTTTCTATTTCTAAGGTGTCAATAAAGTTATAAAGTTCATCAAGAGTTTTATCAAAATCAAGATAATAGCATCTTCCTTCATACCTGCCGTCAAGTCCACGAATTATGTTGATGCCATAGCAATCTTTGGTAACATTTATAAGCAGGCTGTCAAAAGGCATGCCAGACCTCACTATAACCTTATCGAATATAAACTTGATCCAAAATCCGCTTTTCATTGCCTCAATTGTATGATCGTGAATGCTAACGCCATATGCGGGCATTTGTCTAGAGCCTTCAATGCTTTCGCAAAAGATTTCTTCAAATTCATTAAATTGTTCTTGCGATAATTCTACACTTTCTCCATTTTTATAAATTTCAATCATATATTCCTCGCTAAACAAGTCTACCATATTTGCCTGCATAGAACATAATAAAATCGGAAAAATCATCAAAAAACAAATAAATTTTGCCATATTTCACCTTCTATTCATTTAATTAAAGCCAGTCCACTATTTTGCTAGTAATCTTATTTATTGTTATTTAAATTTAAAATCTTATACCTTTTCGACAATAAAAGTCAAAAAACATTTTTCATAAAAAAGATGCCATTTGTTTCGCAAGACTAAATAAAAGTCTATGCGTCAATCTTTTTCTCTATGCTTTTGTGCGTGTGATGAAGTGTACGCCTTTTCATCCCGGGCCGACCGGGAAGATGTTTTGCAAGGCAAAACGCACACGATAGTGTGTAAGAACACTGCAAGTTTGTTTATGCACCATGCTTTATACAACAAAAAAGTAGGCTCGTGCGCCTACTTAAATGATATTCCAGCAGTGTTCTTAGAAATGCAAAGCATTTCGCAAGGCTAAATAAAAGTCTATGCGTCAATCTTTTTCTCGATCTATTTGTGCGTATAATAATGTGTACGCCTTTTCATCCCGGGCAGACCGGGAAGATGTTTTGCAAGGCAAAACGCACACGATAGTGTGCAAGAACACTGCAAGTTTGTTTCTTTTATATACTTTATACAACAAAAAAGTAGGCTCATGCGCCTACTTTAATGGTATTCCAGCAGTGTTCTTAGAAATGCAAAGCATTTCGCAAGGCTAAATAAAAGTCTATGCGTCAATCTTTTTCTCTATTCTTTTATGCGTATAATAAAGTGTACGCCTTTTCATCCCGGGTCGTCCGGGAAGATGTTTTGCAAAGCAAAACGCACACGATAGTGTGCAAGAACACTGCAGGTTTATTTCCACGTCATGGTACTTAACACAACAAAAAAGTAGGCTCATGCGCCTACTTTAATGGTATTCCAGCAGTGTTCTATCTTTCCGGGCCGTCACCAGCCAAGTATTTTCGACGATGAAAAGCTTAACTTCTGTGTTCGGGATGTGTACAGGTGGATCCTTTTCTCTATCGCCACTGGAAATGGTATAATTACAAGTTTTCACTTGAAATTATCATTCTACTAAAAGATTATATCATGCTTTTCAAATCATGTCAAGCATTTTAATCTTTTAAGGGATAAAACCCTGACAACTACATAATATCGTTTACAAAATGCAATCTTGCTAAAAATTCCGTGATTAAGCCCCTCGTGCTATTAGTATCGGTCAGCTGAATACATTGCTGTACTTACACCTCCGACCTATCAACGTTGTAGTCTACA
>CALVNK010000039.1 GCA_944349615.1 uncultured Clostridia bacterium | reverse complement strand
TTGACGGCTACCAAAACTTTTCAACTAAATCCAACATCCCTTCCTTCCGATAGCACAAATACACAGTTTTTCTATCATAGTCACAGCGAGGAAACTGCTTCTGTATCTGAAAGTGGACTTGTAGAATTCAAGACAGACAGCATCAGAACTGTGCAAATCGACATCTATGCAAACTATGACTATAGCAATGTCAAAAAGACTGTCACTGTTACATATACGGCAGGGCGTGCAAGTGATTTTAACATCGTGAATGAAAACATAGAGATGGAATATGGAGAGATTCTCTCTCTTGATGTAACCTTTGTTCCAACAAATACACAGATAAAAGATTTGAGTATAGAAATCTATTCATCATCGCCAAATGCCGATAATGAAATAGTGAGAATTTTATCTGATTCGAGAATTGAAGCCGTTGGTGGCGGAAGTGTAATACTAAAGGTTACATATACAAGTTACAATGGAAATGTGATAACTAAATACTGCAATGTCAAGGTCACAAGAGATCCAGAAGACTTGCAGTTAAATTTAGGACTTGAAATGCTTAACGGTCAATATGTGACAGCACTTGAACAACTCTCACTTAATGCGACAGTGTATCCGAGTGATAGTACCTATCAAAATATAACTTGGTCATGCACCAATGGAATAGGCGTTGTGCTTAACAATTCCACATTTGTATTCAATACAACAGGTGTTGCAGTTTTAAGGGCAACTTGTGGTGAATTTTACAAAGAGATAGAGGTTTATTATACGGCGTCAAAACCGATATCTGCAACAGTTAAAGCAGATTATAATGGAGAGAAAACCGAAATTCCAAAGACTCTCAACTCTACCGAAAGTTTTGACATTATAATCGACTCACTTTTCCCTAGCAATGCAAGTCAAGGCGAGATTACAATTAAGGTAACAAATCAAGTCACATCTGCACCAAACGGACATGTACTGACAGTATCTGGCAACACAATTACTGCAGTCAATGGCGGGAATGCAACGCTTATAATCTATATAAATACAACAATCACTCTTTCAATTGATATCACTGTTGTGCGAGAGGGAGAAAGTATTACCATTGCGCAGGCAAATACTACTACAACAGAAGGTTCAATTTATCTTACAAGCACGGTACTGCCAGTTGATACTACAAACAAGGGCGTTAGTTATGAAATCTTGGCTGGAAATGCAAGTATTGATGGCAATCTTTTGACTTTCAATGCAAATGGCAGAGTGGACTTACGTGCATATCTTACTTCAAATCCTGACATATCTATAGATTTTTATATTGATAAAATAGAAAAAGATGCTATCGACATCACAAGTAGTGTTTCCAATCTTAGTGCGGTTATTGGTGACCTGTATTATGTAGATTTTCTTTCATTCACAACTCTCCCAAGTACTCATGGAACAATAACGGTCACAAAAGGTGATTCATCAATAGTTGAGATAGACGGTGGGTTTATTAGAGTGCAAGGAAAGGGCGAGATTACCATAACGATAGATATATTTAATGAAAATGAGTTAGTATATACGAAAAATGTCGTGATGAATGTAATAACGCTTGTCAATGATATAAAATATCTTGGCGATCTTGATTTCTATAATAACGAATATGTTACGGCCTTAAATCGAGTAGAACTTGATTTTTCAATCTCTCCAAACGATGCAGAAAATAAAGAGTTGGCATACAATATCACCTCTTCAAATAATATTGCATACATAAGTGGAGATGTATTATATTTCTTAACAGCAGGCACCATAACACTTGAGATTTCAAGCAAAGATGGTGGCGCATCTACAAGCATGACAATCACTTACACTGACGGACAGGCGATCAAAGCAGATCTCAACTACCAAGATGAGATAACACTAGATCTTGGTCAAAGCGTTGATATTATGATAGAAAATATAATTCCTCAAAATGCTACGATTGGAAACTTAGTCCTATCTATTACCGGAGCAAGTGATATAATTTCTATATCAGGGAATAGAATCACCGCTTTAAAGAGTGGAAGTACAATACTTTCAGTCGATATAAATGATGATTTAACAAAAATAATTACAGTAAATGTAATAAAACAAGTGACCGAAATTTCAATTGAAGATAATATATTGACATCACTTGCCTCCATTCAATTAAATGCGCAAGCATTGCCTCTTACTGCAACGAATAGAGAACTTTTATATGAAATACAGCAAAATGATATTGCTTATTTAATAGATAATGTCCTTTATTTCAATCAAGCAGGCTCTTGCCAAGTTAAAATCTCAGCAACTGATGGAAGCAATGTTAGCAAGATAGTCACAGTGACAAGTACTTTTGGGAAAATATGTGATATTACTTTGTCCCAAGAGAACATATCTTTGAACAAGGGAGATGTATTCTATTTAAGTGTTAGTCAAGTTAAACCTAGTGACATAGAAAATTATTCTATTTCCTATGAAATAATCTCACAACAGCCAAATGATGATTCACTCATTCCCGTCATTTCTCTTGATGGCAATATTATCCATGCATTATATGGCGGTAATGCGCAATTAAGAGTTTGGGGTTTGGTAGATGGTGAAAAAGTTTATTATGAAGATTATACAATTACCGTGGTTGCCAGTGTTGATCAAATTGCAATAGAATTTGACAATGAATTGCAAATATATCAAAATAGTTTTGTAACGAGTCTTGAAAGTTTAAATTTCACTTTAAAAGTTTATCCGCTTGATGCAACTTTGCGTGACTATACTCATATAATTTCAGATAGTACGGTTGCTGAGATATATGAGGGAGTAATTAAATTCAAGAAAGCGGGGAGAGTTGTTATAACCTTTACTGGCACAGATTATACAAGCAAAGAAATTAGCGTAAGTTACAACTTTTACTACACGGCCGACAATCTTATAAGTGCAACGATTGATGAAAGTGATTTTGAGCAAGGCGTGCTTACATTGTTTGCAGGAGACAAATATCAGTTAAAAACCGAAGATTTACTTCCTTTTGACAACAAAAATCTCACTTATTCGGCAGAAAATGTCAAAATTGATGCAATTGATCCAAATAAAAATGTGCTAAAATTTAGTAGTGATGGATTGATCTATGCATTGAATGGCGGAAGATATAGTTTTACACTTAAGATAAACAATATTATTGTTGGATCTTATACAATTGTTGTACAAAGAAATGCAGAAAGTATTTTAGTAGATGGAGATTTTGTCGAAGAAGATGGTGAAAAAACGATCTATGTGTCACGAACAAGTTATCAAATAAATGCAAACGCCATGCCATCTGATACCTATCAGACAGAACTAAGTTATGCCTCAAGCAATCCATCCATTGCAAGCGTGGACCAAAGCGGGCTTGTCTCTTTCTATGGATATGGCAAAGTGACAATAACAGTTAGCATAAAAGACAATCCTCAAGTTTATACTCGATTTATTGTTGAGTATACAAACAGCCTTCGCGGAATATACTTTACAGACATCACTAATACAACTTTTACTGTGGGCAAAAATGTAGATTTTACGATAGCACCATTGCCTGCAAGTGCAACAGATTTTGACTATGAAATCACTTTAAGTGACAATACTGCCCAAGCAACTCATACAGTAACAAGTGATGGAAGACACAGAATTATCGGCAATAAAGCGGGAACTGTTACTGTTATTGCACAAGTTATCAATAGTGATATTAAGGCATCTATTACTTTAGAATTTATTTCAATTATCACACGAATAGAACTTGAATTAGATTCTGTTGATGATGTTGCTGGAATTGGCGGATACCGATATTTCGGTGATAGATTCTATAAATACACTAATGTTGAAGGGAATGAAACTATAGAACTTGTCAATACATACCAAATGCAAGTAAATGTTCAGCCATCAAATAATCTAAAAAATATGCTGATTTGGTCATCATCTAATGAAAATATAGCTTTGGTGGATGAGAATGGGCTGGTAACTTTCTTAGGTTATGGTAAGGTCACAATTACTGCTAAAGCTAAAGCAAATCAAGAAGGTGAACTCGTGGCATCAGATAGTTATACTTTCAACATACACAAAGGTATCAATGTTTTTAATAATTCAGAATATGAAATGGCAGTTAATACACTAATAGAAATTTGCAAAAATAGTATGGATGGACTTATACTCCATACAGATATTAAGCACCCTGACTCTTTGACTAATGAAGTGAATTTTAATATTTATGGTAATGGTCATATGATAGATCTCTCTGAGAAAAATACCGGTGAAAAAATAGCATTAAACGAAAATAATTTAATATTTGACAATGTTACTTTTAGAGGAAATACATTCTCAGCAAATGAAAAATTGTCAGATTTACGAGGAAAAGGAAGGATAGTAAAAGTTAGCGACAAAAACAATATCCTATTCTACAATTGTATATTTGAAAATGCAGAAACACTAGTCAATGTTGAAAGTTCAACTGTTACCTTTAAGGGCTGTGTATTTAGAAATAGTTGTATGGCTAGTTTAAAAATAAGTAGAAAAACAATTCCTTCTAAAGCATACGTAACTGATTGCATCTTTGCAAATTCACTCCTTAGCGGTATCTTATTTGATCTCGATAATGTTGATCAAAATCCAGCCAATGCTAGTGAAGTTGTGTTAGATGGTAATGTAAGATTTTACAATTGGGTTACTATTGATGAACTAGAACAAGGATTCAAAGCCGATCTTGAGAACTTAGTAAAAGAGATAGGTATAATGAATAATATAGTCGATGATGCTGTTAAGCAATTTAAAGAGATGTTAGCTGATGAAAAATACCAAGATTTCAGCTATACATATAATGGCAAAGATTATTACAATTTCTCTATTTTACAATATAATATATCTATTTTAGAATATGAAGCGGTCAGCAATGGGAAAATTACTAAAGGACCAAATTTTAATTCATCAAATGTATATACTGATTTATCGATTGAGGGTACAATAAAGGTTGCGGGAGGGGCTGCGAACTTAAATATTAAAATTGATGCCTTATCAATTTCAGGTATAAATCCATTTATAAAGCCAGGTGAGTCACATGAAAGTGCTATAGATTACATCAGACAAGAGGAAAGAGTGTGTGTATAGAATTAAAATTCCTATACACCAAATCAATAAAGTGTAATAAAAAATAAAAGGAGGTTAACATGAAAAAATATCTAATTTTGGCATTGTCATTTTTATGTTTATGTCTATGCTTTTTTATACCTTCTTTTAGTAGTGATTTAAAAGGTTATCAATCTCAAGCTGCAATAAGTATATCTGGGAACAGATTTGTGTTGACCGGGCTTGTTGGGAATAATCCACAACATTATTTTGTGGACGATTCAAATAATAGTACTCTTTCTAATATTGAAATATTTGATAATAGTCAGTCGCACTATTCATTGCGTCAAGATTCAGACTCTAATGGGCTTTTGTCAGGTGCAAATGCTAGTTTTATTCCTACAAATGACATGTCTTTATTGATTGCTAAAGGACTTGTTTATGTTGAGGCGAGTATGAGTGTAACATCAAAAGAAGCAAATGAACAGTCGAACATTAAACTTACTCTTTCATACGATGACGGAAAAACTGTTTCAGTGCAGTCAAATAATTCTCAAAATCAAACAAGCGAACTTTCAACCGGCCTAATCAAACTTTCAACCAATTCAAGAATAACATATTCTTTTCAGACCATCACTGCAAATACGCGTGACCAAAAATCAGATTTTGAAATAGACATGCCAACTTTAAAATTTTACACTCAAATTGATAGCGTTAACCTTGATATGGAAGATATGACGGTGAATGCTGGAGCAATTATATCTTTAAATGCCTATAATGATGTCACTAGTACGGTAGGGCAAAGTGGAATTTTTATAAATTATTCAAAAGTAAACCACAAAATAAATTATAATTTTATGTCGGGCGAAGAGTATGCTCAGGTCGTTGGCGATAGGCTATATATAAGTGAAAGTGCTCCGAATGGAACAATCATAACTTTTAATATATATTCAAAACAAAATTCATATAATGATGTGGTTATCTATAGTACAAACAGTGTCACTTTAACTGTCACAAATGAAAAAGCGGAAATTAATATAAGAACCGACTTTGCATCCCCTGCGACCATTACTGGTAACGGCAGTTACGATATTGGACAGCGTGTAACACTTACAGTTTCTTCAATTAAAAGCGGTTACCAGTTTGTAGGTTGGTATTTAAATGATAATTTAGTTTCTACAAGTGTCCGCTATATTGCTACCGCAAATCTCAATATAGATATATACGCAAAATTTAGAAAAGCGGTCAGTATTTCTTCAGTTAGTTCAGTTGATAAGGTTTATGATGGGACAACAAGCATTCCTGTAGAAAATTTAATATTTAATTTCTCGGGTGTTGAAAATGGGCACAACATCACTGTAAATGGTATTAAAGGTGGTGAGTTTCAAAGCAGAAATGTGGGTGAGGGAATAGCGATTGATATAATTACGAGCGAAGATGGTTTAAGTTTAACAGGACCAAACAGCGATATCTACTATCTATCATCTTATACTATCCCACAGGGCAGTGGTAATATAACACAGAGAGTTGTCACCGTCAAGGCTCAAGAAACCACCAAACAATATGGAAATGTTGATCCTACAATCGAATATGAAGTAACGAATATGGTAGCAGGAGAAAGACTGTCAGGTGCACTTTTCAGAGAAGAAGGTGAAACTTTAGGGCAGTATACGATACTTCAAGGCACGCTTGGTAACAATGATAATAATTATCAGATAGTTTTTGATTTAAATAATGCTTATTTTATAATTGAACCACGTGTTTTAACTCTTGCAAATATAGATGTACAGGAAAAAGTCTATGATGGGACGCTTGATGCAGTTGTTTCTGCGGGTCTTAATAACATTTATAATGGAGAAGATGTGTCAGTTAACATAGAGGCACAGTTTGTAACTAAGGATGCGGGCTATAATCAAGTTAAGATTTTAAGCACTTCTCTTGCAGGTGAGGACAGAGGAAATTATATTTTAGCTGATTCTACTGAAGAAATTTATGGTACTATTACCGAAAAGTCAATATCAATCAAAGTGCCAGAAGTGACGATATATTATGGTGAAACTTTCAATCTTTCAATAGAAGATTGCGAGGTTTTCGGTCTTATTGATGGCGATACTCTGACGGGATCTCTTTCAATGACAGGTATAAATGTAAACGAAGAAGGTTACCCAATCACCCGCGGAACTATCCAAAATCCAAACTATAGAATAGACAATTTTGAAAATGGAAAATGCTATATTTTGCCAAAAGAAATTTCAGTGTGGGCTCAACCTACTTCAAAGGTTTATGGTGATACTGATGGAGAACTTTCTTTCACTCACTCAGAACTTGCCTATGACGACATTTTGTCTGGAGCTCTTTCTAGAGAAGCGGGTGAAGATGTTGGGGTATATCTAATAGGTATTGGAACACTTGAAAGTGAAAATCCAAATTATAAAATTACATTTACTTCAGATTTATTTACAATCAATAAGCGAGATATCACTGTTAAAATTGAATTTTTAGATAAAGTTTATGATGGAACAAACGGAATTCAATATAATGTAGAATATTTAAACAACATTAAAAATGATACCTTTAATCTATCTTTAAACTCGTATGCAAAAAATGTAAATGTTGGCGAGCAAGAAGTTTACTACGATGATAATATTGAGATATCGGGTGAAAATGACAAAAATTACAATTTTGATACACAGTTTGTCAATAATAAGATAGAAATTTCACGCAGGGATGTCAATATTTATATAGAAAATCAAACTAAAGTCTATGGCGATGATGATCCTACTTTGTCAATTACTACTTTAGGGGTTGTTGATGGAGAAAAATTAATCGGAAACATTATTCGCGAGAGCGGAGAAACTTGTGGAACTTATTTCTATCAAAATGGTACATTAACAAATGAAAATAATCCTAATTATAATATAATCTTATCTTCATCACATCTAGAAATTTTGCAAAAAGAACTTATTATTACGATTTCTTCGCTTGGCAAAATCTATGGCGAAGAAGATCCGATATTTACAGCAAGTCTGGTTGAAGGTCAGACGCTAGTCAATGGCGACACTGTAGATCAGGTGCTGGGGAATAACGTTACCCGTGAAGAAGGTGAAAGGGCTGGGGCATATCAATTCAACATAGACAATCTTTGTTTAAATAATAATTATAGTTTGGTTTTAGAAGATGATATTCAGTTTATAATTTCTAGACGTGAGGTAGTTGTCACAATCAATGATTCTAGTAAAATTTATGGCGATGATGATCCAATCTACTCATATAGTGTAAGTAACCTTATAGGTGATGACGAATTTATTGTTAGCATTGGTCGAGAATACGGCGAAGATATAGGCTCTTATGAGTTATATTCTAAAACACAAAATGATGATAGATATATAATAAGCAATGTTATTGTTGGATATTTGACTATCACAAAGCGTCCTGTGACAATCCGTGGCGAGCAAAAGATCAAAATCTATGGCGAAAGTGATCCTGCTCTTACAGTCGTAGTGACAAGTGGAAGGCTTGTTGACGATCTTGCAAGTATATCCAGTGGAAATCTTGTACGTGAAATAGGAGAGAATGTTGGAACATATCAAATTAAAAGGGGAACTTTTGATTTAGGCAAGAATTATTCTGTAACCTATGAAAATGGGCAATTTGAGATTGTAAAGGCAGACATAACAGTGCAAGCAAAATATACTAGCAAGCAATATGGTGATGAAGATCCTTTAATAGATTATCAGATTGTCTCAGGATCACTAAAATTTAATGATGAGGTAATAGGCTCACTTTCTAGAGAAGCGGGTGAAGAGATCGGACAATATCAAATTAATATAGGCACACTTTCACTATCGAATAATTATAATTTAACATTTATTTCCAATACTTTTGAAATTACAAAACGTAACATACAGATTGTGCCTACCTATCTTAGTAAAGAGTATGGTGATGAAGAAGGGGAAATGACATACTCAATCATAGGCTCAATTATTGCCGGTGATGAAAGTGAGTTCACAGGCGAGGTTTATAGGGTTAGAGCAATGAACGGACTATACGAGGATATTGGATATTACCCAATTTATTGTTCACTTGCACATGAAAATTATAATGTAATCTTTGACGAATATTATTTTGAAATACTGCCTAGAGACATTGTTATAAAAGCTGATGATAAAGAGAGTAATTATGGTGATTTGGACGAACCTGAACTTACCTACCAAATTATTGAAGGAAACATACTTGAAATAGATGAAGAAAAACTAGTGGGAGAAATTTATAGGATACCAGGCACTAATGCAGGAGAATATGAGATAAGAAGCAGTCTCACTCTCGGCAAAAACTATAATATTACCTTTATTCGTGGCACTTTTACAATCAATCCACTTTCTCTTACTATTGAAACTCAAGATTATGAGAAGGTTTATGGTCAGGCTGATCCAACTTTCGAGTATTCTATTAAAGAAGGAAATCTTATCAATGGCGATGTATTGAATGGCTCAATTACAAGACAGGCAGGCGAAGATGTCGGTGTGTATAAACTCACCAATAGTTTGCGCAACTCCAACTACGTAATAACTCTACTCGATGCCTATCTATCCATTATTCCTAAAGATGTAAATCTTGTCACAGGAATTCAAGATAAGATATATGATGGAACTTCTGTCGCAATACTGCGCAATCCTTATGTAACAGGTTTACTTGATGACAATGTAACATTGTCCTATGATCGAGATAATTGCGCAAGATTTGCATCAAGCGAAGTTGGCAATAACATTCAAGTATTTCTATTTGATATTACTCTGACGGGTGAAAAAGCAAAGAATTACAACCTGATATTGCCAAGTCAAGTTTATGGGAATATTGCTAATAAGCAAATTGGAGAAAATGAAGTGATGATTTCTTCCCCAGACAACGCAATATTATATGACGGAATTACTTTAGATTACTCTTACAAAACAATAGATAACAGTGATATAAAGATAAATAGCCATAAGTCACTTTTATACTACAATGTTCAACTTGAAGATCATGGTTCGACGATTGATTTAACTTCAACAGTAACGATGATATTGACACTTGATAAGAATATATCGAATAATCATAATTTGTATGTTTATATGCTTGATGAAGATAATAGCTATAGATTGGTTTCAAGCTATAAGAATGACGAAGGAAACTTGGTTATAATGACAGATAAACTTGGACAGTTTATAGTTGTGACAGATAACGACGATTGGATTGATATTGCAATGTACGTAAGTATAGTAATTGTCGTATCACTTATTATTTCATTTATTATAATGAAGATTTTAAAACATAAAAAACGCAAAAAGTTGCAAAATATTTAAAATTTCTTGATTTTGCAAAAGTAAAACATTTTTCATCATAGTTGAAACAATATAAAAAAAGTACGACGTCAAATCGTACTTTTTTTACCTACTATTTGCAAATCTCACGATTCAAGTTCAATATCATCTTCATAAATTTCAGGATTTGTAAATTGATCAAATAGATTTAATATATTAGTAAAAGAAGATTGCTTTTCAATTTGAATTCGTGTAAAATAATGTTCTTGCTCTTCTGGTAATGGAGGTAGAGCCTCTCCCTTTAATTCTTT